>DASZWD010000051.1 GCA_035546775.1 Acidimicrobiales bacterium | reverse complement strand
AGGTCGTCATCCCGATGGAGGACGTCGACGAGTTCAAGGGCGGCAAGAAGGTCACCGTCCAGAAGAAGGTGTTCCCCGGCTACCTGCTGGTGCGCTGCGACCTCGACGACGACACATGGGGTGCCATCCGCAACACGCCCGGCGTGACCGGCTTCGTCGGCCCGGGCACCAAGCCCACGCCGCTCTCGCGCCATGAGGTCGAGAACATCCTCCAGGTCAAGCAGGAAGGTGCGACCGGCGCCACGCCCAAGCGCACCCGGGCCCGCCTCGAGTACGAGGTCAACGAGACGGTGCGGGTCAAGGAAGGCCCCTTCGCCGACTTCTCGGGCCAGATCTCGGAGATCAACGAGGATCAGCTCAAGCTCAAGGTGCTGGTCAACATCTTCGGCCGGGAAACCCCGGTCGAGCTCGATTTCGCCCAAGTGGCGAAGCTCTAAAGGAACAGAAATGGCACGCAAGAAGGTCGCAGCGATCGTCAAGATCCAGCTCCCCGCCGGGGCGGCAACCGCCGCGCCCCCGGTCGGTACGGCGCTCGGTCCCCACGGCGTGGCGACGATGGACTTCGTCAAGCAGTACAACGCCCAGACCGAGAACCAGCGCGGTCAGATCATCCCCGTCGAGATCACGATCTTCGAGGACCGCAGCTTCACCTTCGTGCTCAAGACGCCCCCGGCGCCGGCGCTCATCCGCGCCGCGGCCGGACTCGAGAAGGGCGGCGCCACCGCCGGTCGCGCGACGGTCGGTTCGATCACGCGGGCGCAGGCCGAAGAGATCGCCAAGACCAAGATGCCCGACCTCAACGCCAACGACCTCGAAGCCGCCGTGCTCCAGATCGCCGGCACCGCCCGCTCGATGGGCATCGAAGTCAAGTAGCGCCTTCGGCCGGCTGACGCCGGCCGAGCTCAATTGTGCGGCTTCGCCGCGCAGTCCAAAGCGACCGACCGGCTGAGCCGGATCGGTCGCAGCCAAACCCGCAGCCAAACCCGCAGCCTGGATTACCTCACCAGGGCGGGGCGACCAGAAAGAGGGAGGCAGCGATGCCGGAACGAGGCAAGAACTACGAGAACGCCCTGAAGGGCTTCAACCGCGACGAGGTGTACTCGCCGCTCGAAGCCATGGGTCACGTGAAGTCCGGGGCGAAGGCCAAGTTCGACGAGACCGTCGAGTTGGCGCTGCGCCTCGGTGTCGACCCCCGCAAAGCCGATCAGATCGTGCGCGGCACCGTCAGCCTGCCCGGTGGCACCGGCAAGGCCGTGCGCGTCGCCGTGTTCGCCGCCGGTCCCGCGGCCGAAGAGGCCCGTCAGGCCGGTGCCGACATCGTGGGCGCCGACGACCTCGTCGAGCGCGTGCTCGGCGGATTCGTCGACTTCGACGTCGCCATCGCCACGCCCGACCTCATGGGTCAGGTCGGCAAGGCCGCACGCGTGCTCGGCCCGCGCAAGCTCATGCCGAACCCCAAGACCGGCACGGTGACCACCGACGTCGGCAAGACCGTCGGCGAGTTCAAGGGCGGCAAGGTCGAGTACCGCACCGACAAGGTCGGCAACATCCACGTCCCGATCGGCAAGGCAAGCTTCGACGCCAAGGCGCTGCTCGAGAACTTCCGCGCCGTGGTGGACGAGATCCAGCGCGCCAAGCCGGCCTCGGCCAAGGGCAAGTACATCCGCTCGGTCACGGTGTCTTCGACCATGGGCCCCGGCGTCCGCGTCGACACCAACCGCCTGCGGATCACCGACGAAGACCTCGCCGGTAGTCCCGTCGCCGGCGCCTAACGCGCCCGCGCTCGGGCGGGTTAGCCGACGTTCGGGCAGCGCGCCGGGTTCAACTCGGCGCGGATCCGCGCCGACGCAGTTGCGTCCGCCGGCCGGGGCGGCCCGCTGGCGAGCAGGTGCGGGTGCGTGGTGACGCTTACGAGCCGCGCCCCGTCGAAACCCAGGTCGAGCACGGCCGTGTCGCCGGCGGCGCCCGTGCGGTGGTGGAACACGAAGTTGCCGAGCGAGTAGGCGACGAGCCCGGTGGCGTCCTGCACGATCGGCTGGAGGACGTGCGGGTGCGAGCCGAGCACGACGGTGGCGCCGGCGGCGCGCAACGCCTTGGCGAGCCCGACGATCGTGGCGTCCGGGCAGGGCGCGAGCTCGACGCCCCAGTGGACCACGACGATGACGACGTCGGCCTCGGCCTTGGCTCGTTGTACGCGTTTGACCAGCGTGCGCTGGTCGTAAGCCGATGCCACGCCGGGATGGCCGGGCCCGGCGATCCACCCCGAGTCGGCGATGACGCGCGACGCACCCAGCACGGCGACGCGCACGCCGCCGATGGTGCGCAGCACCGGGGCACTCGCCTCGTCGGCGTCGTGGCCGCCACCCACGGGCGTGACGCCGGCACCACGCAGCGCGTCGAGGCCCTCGACGAAGGCGGCGGGCCCGAAATCGAGCGAGTGGTTGTTGGCCACGTTGACGACGTCGACGCCCGCCCGCGCCAGCGTTCCGGCCGCCGACAGCGGCGTGCGGAACACGTAGCTCTTGTCCTGGGCCGACCCTGTACCGGCGCTGGCGACGGCCGTCTCGAGGTTGACGATGGCGAGATCGGCGTCGGCCAGCGGGGGCGAGACGTGGGCGAAGGCGTCGATGCCCGCGGCTTCGGTGTCGTCGAGCAGCACGTCACCTGCCGCCATCAGCCGCCACGTCGGCGTCGCCGGGAGCGGGACGGTCGTGGACGTGGTCGACGCCGTCGTGGTGGTCGACAGCGCGGAGGTGGTCGTCACCGGCTGCTCGGAGAAGCCCTGGTGTTGCTGGCACGCGCACAGCAACCCCAACGCGACGACGATGGCTGGTCGGGGCCGCCCCACCCCGCCATTGTCCCAGGATGTGGTGTGGGCGGCGGGGAGCCGCTATCCTTCTTCGGCTCTGAACAACTGAATCCACTTCGCCGCAGACAGCCGGTCCGTTCCGACGGGTAATGGGTGCAAGCCCGCCAGCCGAGGTGAACCTCCTAACTCCTAGGGCGTTCGCACCTGTCTGCGACGCCCTATTTGTTTTCGTAAAGGAGGTGCAATGAGGACAGGAGAACCCCGTTCCGAGAAGGTCGCCGTCGTCGACGAAGTGCGCGAGCACTTCAACGACGCCGATGCTGCGATCCTCACCGAATACCGCGGCCTGAGCGTCACCGAGATCTCGAATCTTCGCCGCTCGCTTCGCCCGGCCGGCGCTGAGTACAAGGTCTACAAGAACACGCTGGTCCGGTTTGCGGCCCGTGATCTCGGCATCGATCTCGACGCCATGCTCGAAGGCCCGACCGCCATCGCGTTCGTCAAGGGCGATGCGGTCACCGTGGCCAAGGCGCTGCGCGACTTCGCCCGCACCAACCCGAAGCTGGTCGTCAAGGGCGGCCTGCTCGGCGAGAAGGTGCTCGACGCCAAGGACACCGCCGCGCTCGCCGACGTTGCTCCGCGTGAAGTGCTGCTCGCCCGCCTCGCCGGCGGCATGGCGGCACCGATGGTGCAATTCGCCGGCCTGCTCCAGGCGCTGCCCCGCAACCTGGCCTACGGCCTCAAGGCGCTGATCGACAAGCAGGGCGGTGCCCCGGAGGCCCCCGCCGAAGCACCCGCCGCCGAAGCCCCTGCGGTCGACGAAGCGCCGTCCGAAATCGCTGCCGACGATGCAGCACCGCTAATCGAAGAGGTCACAGAAGTGGCCACCACCGAAACCGAAAGTGAGTAGCCCAATGGCCACCAAGGAAGAAATCCTCGACGCAATTGCCAACATGACGGTTCTGGAGCTCAGCGAGCTCCTGAAGGAGTTCGAAGAGAAGTTCGGCGTCACCGCTGCGGCGCCTGTCGCCGTGGCCGCGGCTCCGGCCGGCGGTGGCGGCGGCGAAGCCGCGGCCGCGGAGGAGGAGAAGGACGAGTTCGACGTCATCCTCACCGGTGCCGGTGCGCAGAAGATCCAGGTCATCAAGGAAGTCCGTGCGCTCACGAGCCTCGGTCTGAAGGAAGCCAAGGATCTGGTCGACTCGGCTCCCAAGCCCGTTCTCGAGAAGGTCAACAAGGAGGCCGCCGAGGCCGCCAAGGCCCAGCTCGAAGGCGCCGGCGCCACCGTCGAAGTCAAGTAACTCCCGCAGTTCTGTGCGAAGCGGGGGCTCCGGCCCCCGCTTCGTCGCGTTTCAATGCACAACGGCGTACGTGCGCGTGATGCCGAAGCCCTTCAGATCCACGTCGCGGCGCGGCGCGACCTCCGCCTCCGCGAGTCGCGCCGCGGTGCGCATGGCGTCGTCGATCACGATCTCGCGATGCTGCGCGTCGGCGCACAGTCTCGACGCGAGGTTCACGACCGGGCCTACCGGCGTGTAGTCGGAGCGGCCGGCGAAGCCGACGCTGCCCAGGGTCGCCTGGCCGAAGGCGAGGCCGATCCCGTAGCCGATGGTCTGACCGCTCCGCGACCACTCGGCGGTGCGGTCGTCGAGGCTGCGGGCGACTTCGCCGGCGATGCGCACCGCGGCGGACGCGGCGTCGGGATGCGCCACGGGGTCGCCGAGGTAGGCGAACACGCCGTCGCCGTCGAAGCCGCCGATCGTGGCGCCGTGGGCGTCGAGCACGCGACCGACGGCGTCGTAATAACTGTGGAGCACCTCCATGACGCGCGCGGCGGTGGCGGCGTTGGCGAACGCGCTGAATCCGCGCAGGTCCACGAAGATCACCGCAATTTCGGCGCGATGAGGCGCCAACAAGGCCTCAGCGCCCTCGGAGGTGACGACTTCGGCCACCTGCGGAGACAGGAAGCGCCGGAGCCGCCCCGTCCGCTCGAGCTCGCGGACCTGCTCCTCGACTCGGTCTTCGAGGTGGGCGTTCATGAACGCCAGCTCGCGGCGGGTGTCGTCGAGCCGGTTGGTGAACGCGCCCATCAGCACCCCGGTGGCGACGGCCGCCGCCAGCACGTTGATGAACTGCAGCTGCGGTGAAGGCGGCTTGTCGAGCGCGGCCAGGGCCACGACGTAGAGCGCCAGTGTGAAGACCGTCACGGCAATCGCCCAGGATCGACGCAGAACCAGAAACGCAATGAGCAGCAGTTCGACGAAGAACACCGTGACCCCGCCGAAGTTGGCCCCGACAAGCACCACGGCCAGGTTCACGAGCACCGGACCGATCAGGAACAGCGCCGCCGCCAGCGCTGGGAACGCGACCTCCAGCCGGCGCGTCGAGGCCCGCGCCACGGCGAAGAGTCCGGCGGTAAGTGTCGCGGCGATGAGGAAGGCGACGCGCATGCCGAGGCGTTGCCGACCGTGCAGCGACGTCAGCCCCAGCACGTCGGGCAGGACGGCCACGACGCCGATGCCGATCAACCAGGCGATGGCGGTGATCAGAGAGCGGAGCGACGCGGTGCTGAGGTCCCGCGGCAGCGACCGGAACGGCCCGCGCCATACCAGGCTCTCCTCGACGTCGCCCCCCACGGTCATGCGGGAAGTCTGGCGCCGGGCTGGCGGAGCGCGCGGGAGGGCAGAAATGCTTGACCGATCGGGGTCGCTCCTTTACCTTGTCGCCAAGTGAAACGGACCCCCGTAGGGGGTTGATTTCCGCGTGCAGAACCGCGTATAATCGCTAGTTCCGTGCACGCCCCCTCGCCCGTCGTCGCAGTTGCCCTTGTTTCGACGCGCGCCCATTCTCCTGAGGAGTAGGTCTTGTCGGCTCGTCCCGTCACGCCCACCCGTTATTCGTTCGCGAACGTTGCGGACGTACTGCCGCTACCTGACCTGATCTCGGTCCAGCGCGACAGCTTCACCCGGTTCATCAACGAGGGGCTCCAGCAGACCTTCCGGGATCTGAGCCCGATCGAGGACTTCACCGGTCAGCTCAGCCTGGAGCTCGAGTTCGACCCGAACGACATCGACCTGCGCCCGCCGCCCAAGTTCACGGTGGAGGAGTGCAAAGAGAAGGACATGACCTACGCGGCGCCGATCTTCGTGCGCGCCCGGTTCATGAACGCCCAGACCGGTGAAATCAAGGAACAGACCGTCTTCATGGGCGACTTCCCGATGATGACGGACAAGGGCACCTTCATCATCAACGGCACCGAGCGCGTCGTCGTGAGCCAGCTCGTGCGCAGCCCCGGCGTGATCTTCCAGCCGGGCCGCGACGCCAAGACGATCGTCACCGGCACGATCCACCCCTACCGCGGTGAGTGGATCGAGTTCGACGTCGAGGCCAAGCCGGGCAAGGACATCACCGCCGGCACCCGCGTCGCCCGCAAGCGCCGCCTGTCGATCTTCGTGCTCATGCGTGCCCTCGGCTACGAGGACGACGCCGTCATCGAGCGCTTCGTGCACCACTTCGACTTCCTGGCCGGCCAGTGGGAGAAAGAGCGCGACATCGCGCCCACCCGCGACGACGCCCTCCTCGAGATCTACAAGCGTGCCCGCCCGGGCGAACCGCCCTCGGTGGAGTCGGCCCGCGCCTACTTCGAGAACGCCTTCTTCAACAACAAGCGCTACGACCTCACTCGCGTCGGGCGCTACAAGCTCGACCGCAAGCTGCGCCACGAGATCGACGTCATCGAGGAGATCCTCGGCGTCGACCTCGAGCGTCCCGAAGAGGGCCAGGGCGTGCTCAGCTCGTCGGAGATCCTGGCGGCCGCCAGCTACATGCTGCACCTCGCCAACGGCGAGACGGGCTACCGCCTCGACGACCAGGACCACTTCGCCAACCGCCGCGTGCGCAGCGTCGGCGAGCTGATTCAGAACCAGGTGCGCGTCGGTCTGTCCCGCATGGAGCGCGTCGTGCGTGAGCGCATGACGACCCAGGACGTCGAGGCCATCACGCCCCAGACGCTGATCAACATCCGCCCGGTCGTGGCCGCCATCAAGGAGTTCTTCGGGACTTCGCAGCTGTCGCAGTTCATGGACCAGGTCAACCCGCTGTCGGGCCTCGCCCACAAGCGCCGCCTCTCGGCCCTGGGCCCCGGCGGTCTGTCCCGCGAGCGTGCGGGCTTCGAAGTGCGAGACGTGCACAGCTCGCACTACGGCCGCATGTGCCCGATCGAGACGCCCGAAGGCCCGAACATCGGCCTCATCGGCGCCCTGGCGTCCTACGCCAAGGTGAACGACTACGGCTTCATCGAGACGCCCTACCGCGTCGTCGCCAACGGCAAGGTCACCGACGAGATCCGCTACCTCGCCGCTGACGAGGAAGAAGAGCACGTCATCGCGCAGGCGAACACGCCGCTCGACGCCAAGGGCAACTTCCTCGACGAGCGCGTCCTCGTGCGCCGCGGCCCGCAGGGCGCCGGCGTCATCGTGGGCGCCAGCAGCACCAGCTACGGCTCGACGTCGGAAGTCGACTTCGTGCCGCCGTCCGAAGTCGACCTCATGGACGTGTCGCCGAAGCAGATCGTGTCGATCTCGACGGCGCTCATCCCCTTCATCGAGCACGACGACGCCAACCGCGCCCTGATGGGCGCCAACATGCAGAAGCAGGCCGTCCCGCTCGTGCGCCCCGAAGCGCCCTACATCGGCACCGGCGTCGAAGCCCGCGCCGCGCAGGACGCCGGCGACGTGCTCATGGCCGAAGGCAAGGGCACGGTCACCGAAGTCTCGGGCGACCACATCACGGTCGAATACAACGAGAACCAGAAGGACCACAACGGCCATCAGCTCGGCCGCCGGGTCTACCGCCTCCAGAAGTTCCAGCGGTCGAACCAGAACACGGCGATCAACCAGCGCGTCCTCACCGAGGAAGGCGCCAAGGTCGACAAGGGCGACCTGCTCGCCGACGGTCCTTCGACCCACAACGGCGAACTGGCGCTGGGCAAGAACCTGCTCGTCGCCTTCATGCCGTGGGAGGGCTACAACTACGAGGACGCCATCATCCTCAACGAGCGCCTCGTGCGCGACGACGTCCTCACGTCGATCCACATCGAGGAGCACGAGGTCGACGCCCGCGACACCAAGCTCGGTGCCGAGGAAATCACCCGTGACATCCCGAACCTGAGCGAAGAGATCCTGAAGGACCTCGACGAGCGCGGCATCATTCGCGTCGGCGCCGAGGTCGAGCCGGGCGACGTGCTCGTGGGCAAGGTCACCCCCAAGGGCGAGACCGAGCTCACGCCCGAAGAGCGCCTGCTGCGCGCCATCTTCGGTGAGAAGGCCCGCGAAGTCCGCGACACGTCGCTCAAGGTGCCCCACGGCGAGACCGGCAAGGTCATCGACGTGCGGGTGTTCAGCCGCGACGACCAGCACGAGCTGCCCCCGGGCGTGAACATGATCGTGCGGATCTACGTCGCCCAGAAGCGCAAGATCTCCGAGGGCGACAAGCTCGCCGGCCGCCACGGCAACAAGGGCGTCATCTCGAAGATCCTCCCCGAAGAGGACATGCCCTTCATGGCCGACGGCACCCCCGTCGACATCATCCTCAACCCCCTCGGCGTGCCGAGCCGCATGAACGTCGGACAGGTGCTCGAGTCCGCGCTCGGCTACGCGGCGCGCTGGGGTTGGACGGATCCGAAGTCGAAGGACAAGGTCGGCACGCCGACGCGTTCGCCGCGCAAGACGCGGCCGCGTACCGAGCCGGCGGTGTGGGTTTCCACACCGGTGTTCGACGGTGCCCACTGGGACGAGACCGACCACGCCGGTAACCACCCGACGATGCAGACGATCTTCGACCACCTGAACCCCGACGGCATCGACGACACGCACCAGATGCAGAACACCGGCAAGGTGACGCTCTACAACGGGCGCACCGGCGAGCCCTACGACACGGCGATTTCGGTCGGCTACGTGTACATCCTCAAGCTGGCGCACCTGGTCGACGACAAGATCCACGCCCGCTCGACCGGTCCGTACTCGATGATCACCCAGCAGCCGCTCGGTGGTAAGGCGCAGTTCGGCGGTCAGCGCTTCGGTGAGATGGAAGTGTGGGCCCTCGAGGCCTATGGCGCCGCCTACGCGCTCCAGGAGTTGCTCACCATCAAGTCCGACGACGTCTTGGGCCGCGTGCGCGTGTACGAGGCGATCGTCAAGGGCGAGAACATCCCCGACCCCGGAATCCCGGAGTCGTTCAAGGTGTTGATCAAGGAGATGCAGTCGCTCTGCATCAACGTTGACGTCATGTCCAAGCTCGGCGGCGAGATCGAGATGCGCGACATCGACGACGACTACCGCTCCGACCTGGACATCGACATCAGCCGTCCGGAGCGTGGTTCTGACGAAGAAGACGCGCGTCGTGCGCGTGAAAGGGCTGGTTTCTAAGTGCTCGACGTCAATCTCTTCGAGTCTCTGAAGATCGGGCTTGCCCGGGCGGAGGACATCCGCGAGTGGTCCAAGGGTGAGGTGAAGAAGCCCGAGACCATCAACTACCGCACCCTGCGTCCGGAAAAGGACGGGCTCTTCTGCGAGAAGATCTTCGGCCCGACCAAGGACTGGGAGTGCTACTGCGGCAAGTACAAGCGCGTCCGGTTCAAGGGCATCACGTGCGAGCGCTGCGGCGTCGAGGTCACGCGCTCCAAGGTGCGCCGCGACCGCATGGGCCACATCGAGCTCGCCGCGCCCGTCGTGCACATCTGGTATCTGCGCGGCACCCGCTCGTGGCTGGCGTACCTGCTCATGGGCACCGAGGCGCGTGAGGAGCTGAAGGCCAAGCAGCTCGAAAAGGTCATCTACTTCGCCGCCAACCTCGTCACCTGGGTCGACGAGGAAAAGCGCCACGCCGACCTGCCCACGCTCGAAGCCGAACTGCTCGAAGAGCTCCAGGAGATCGAGAAGCAGCGCGACCTCGACATCGACAAGCGCTTCAAGGCGCTCGAGTCCGAGCTCGCCGACCTCGAAAAGGAAGGCGCCAAGGACAGCGAGATCAAGTCGCGCCAGAAGGCCTCGGACAAGGACCTCGCCGGCATTCGCGAGCGCGCCGAGCTCGAGCTCGACCTCGTGAAGCGGGCGTGGGACGAGTTCCGCGACCTGCACGCGCGCAAGATCATCGAAGACGAACTGCTGTGGCGCGAGCTCGCCGACCGCTACGGCGAGTACTTCGAGGGCGGCATGGGCGCCGAGGCCATCTCGTCGCTGATCGACCGCATCGACTTCGACTCCGAAGAAATCAAGCTGCGTGAGTCGATCGAAGCCTCCGACGGCCGCAAGCCCCTGTCCGTGCAGCGCAAGCAGAAGGCCATCAAGCGCCTCAAGATCGTGGCCGCCTTCAACCGCCGCAACGAGCAGGGCAAGCGCATCAACGACCCGCGCTCGATGATCCTCGAGGTCGTGCCGGTGATCCCGCCGGACCTGCGCCCGATGGTGCAACTCGACGGTGGTCGCTTCGCCACGTCCGACCTCAACGACTTGTACCGCCGCGTGATCAACCGCAACAACCGCCTCAAGCGGCTGTTGGATCTCGGCGCGCCGGAGATCATCGTCAACAACGAAAAGCGCATGCTCCAGGAGGCCGTCGACGCGCTGTTCGACAACGGCCGCCGTGGCCGTCCGGTGACGGGTCCGGGCAACCGCCCGCTCAAGTCGCTGTCCGACATGCTCAAGGGCAAGCAGGGCCGCTTCCGCCAGAACCTGCTCGGCAAGCGCGTCGACTACTCCGGCCGTTCGGTCATCGTCGTCGGTCCCACGCTCAAGCTGCACCAGTGCGGCCTGCCCAAGCTCATGGCGCTCGAGCTGTTCAAGCCCTTCGTCATGAAGAAGCTCGTCGACAAGGAACTGGCCCAGAACATCAAGTCGGCCAAGCGCATGGTCGAGCGTCGCAAGGCGCCGGTGTGGGACGTCCTCGCCGAGGTCATCAAGGAGCACCCAGTGTTCCTGAACCGTGCCCCAACGCTGCACCGCCTCGGCATCCAGGCCTTCGAGCCGGTGCTCGTCGAAGGCAAGGCCATCCAGATCCACCCGCTGGTCTGCACCGCGTTCAACGCCGACTTCGACGGCGACCAGATGGCGGTCCACCTGCCGCTGAGCTCCGAGGCGCAGGCCGAGGCCCGCATCCTCATGCTGTCGGCCAACAACGTGCTGTCGCCGGCCACCGGTCGCCCGATCACCGTGCCCACCCAGGACATGGTCTTCGGCTGCTACTACATCTCGCTGCACGTGCCGGGCGCGCCGGGCGAGGGTGCGGTCTTCCGCAACCTGTACGAAGTCGAGAAGGCCTTCGAAGAGGGCAACGTCTCGCTGCACGCGCAGATCACGTACCGCTCGCAGAAGCTGAACGAGGAAACCGGCGAGATGGAGACGAGCGACCTGCTCACCACTCCCGGTCGCCTCATGTTCAACTCGGCGCTGCCCGAGGGCTTCCCGTACGTCAACGACGTCATCGGTAAGTCGAACACGTCGATCGGCTCCATTGTCGAGACGCTGGCGTTCAACTACCCCAAGGTCGTCGTGGCCGAGTCGCTCGACCGCATCAAGACGATCGGCTTCCGTTACGGCGCCCAGTCGGGTCTGACGATCTCGATCGACGACGTGAAGACGCCGCCGAGCAAGGGTTCGATCCTCGACCGCTTCGAGAAGGAAGCCGAGAAGACCGAGACCCAGTTCAAGCGCGGCATCATCACCGACGACGAGCGGCGCCAGAAGGAAGTCGAGATCTGGACGTCCGCCAACAGCGAGATCAAGAAGGCGATGGAAGCCACGCTCGCCGAGAACCCGTTCAACTCCATCAACATGATGGTGGACTCGGGCGCGCGCGGAAACCCGCAGCAGATCGCGCAGATCGCCGGCATGAAGGGCCTCGTGTCCAACCCGCGCGGCGAGATGATTCCTCGTCCGATCAAGTCCTCGTTCCGTGAGGGCCTCTCGGTGCTCGAGTACTTCATCTCGACCCACGGCGCCCGCAAGGGTCTGGCCGACACCGCTCTGCGCACCGCTGACTCGGGCTACCTGACCCGTCGTCTCGTCGACGTCGCCCAGGAACTCATCATCCGCGAACCCGACTGCGGCACCACCCGCGGCATCTGGATCGAGGACATCAAGCCCGACTCCGCCGGCAAGCAGCAGCACCTCAACACGCGCCTGTACGGCCGCGTGCTCGCCGAGCCCGCTGGTGGCATCGACGCCGGCATCGAGCTCACGGAGCAGTTGGTCAACCAGCTGCGCGACAACCCCGACGTCGACCGCGTGCGCACCCGTTCGGTGCTCACGTGCGACGCCGAGTTCGGCGTCTGCGCTCTCTGCTACGGCCGCTCCCTGGCGACGGGTCGTCCGATCGAACTCGGCGAGGCCGTCGGTGTCATCGCCGCCCAGTCGATCGGTGAGCCGGGCACGCAGCTGACCATGCGTACGTTCCACCAGGGCGGTATCGCGGCTGACGGTGGCGACATCACCGCCGGTCTGCCCCGCGTCGTCGAACTGTTCGAGGCTCGCGTGCCCAAGGGCGCCGCGATCCTCACCAAGACGTCGGGCGTCGTGCGCATCACCGACGAGGACAACTCCCGTCGCGTCGCCGTCGTCGGCGACGACGGCACGGAAGAGGCCTACACGGTGTCGCTGCGGGCGCACCTCGAGGTCCGCGAGGGCCAAGAGGTCACCGCCGGCGACGCGCTCGTCGAAGGTCCCAAGGACCCGAAGCAGCTGCTCGAGATCAAGGGCATCCGCATCACCCAGCAGTACCTCGTCGACGAGGTGCAGAAGGTGTACCGGGCCCAGGGCGTGTCGATTCACGACAAGCACATCGAGCTAATCGTCCGCCAGATGCTCAAGCGAGTGTCGGTGGCCGAGCCGGGCGACTCGCCGTTCCTTCCGGGCGAGCGCGTCGACAGCCGCACCTACGCCGAGGTCAACCGCAGTCTCGTCGCCGAGGGCAAGCGCCCCGCCGAAGGTCGCCCCGAGCTCATGGGCATCACCAAGGCGTCGCTGGCCACGGATTCGTGGCTGTCGGCGGCGTCGTTCCAGGAGACGACCCGCGTGCTCACCGAGGCGGCCATCGAGGGCAAGAGCGACAAGCTCCACGGCCTCAAGGAGAACATCATCATCGGCAAGCTCATCCCCGCGGGCACCGGCATGCCGGTCTACCGCGAGGTCGGCATCGATGCCCCCGACGCCGAGCCGATGCTCGGATGGTCCTCGGACTACGGCGACGACGCCGATCTGGCGGCGTGGCTGGCCGATCGTGACCCCACCGCGGCGAGCGAAACGGTGTTCGACTGGAGCACGCCGGCGCCTGAGACCAACGGCTCCTACGACGAGCCGGCGGGCGAAGAACCCGCCCTCTAACCCAAAACGCTCCGAACTGGGCGCGTCAGATCTCGTTTTTCGAGACCTGACGCGCCCAGTTCGTTTTTGGGGGCGGGTTCAGGCCGAGGCGTGGGGGCGCGCCCAGAAGTAGCCGCCGCTGCGGCGGTGGCGCACGATGGAGCCGGGCGCCATTTCCCGGGCACGCCAGTAGTGCGTGACGAGGCTGCGCCGGGTGCGCGCCGCGTCGTTGATGCGACCGCCGCCGTGGTACAGCTGCTCGTGCCAGATGAACACGTCGCCCTCACGGGCGATGAAGGACTCCTCGCGCAGCCCGTAGTCGCGCAACGCCGCTTCGATGTAGTGGGTCGCCTGGTCGAGCTCGACATTGTCTCGGACCAAGGTCGTTCCGGCGCCGTTGCGCCACGCCGCGATGCGTTGTGAGCCGGGGTAGTACCGCAGCGGGCCGGCATCTGCGTGCGCGTCCTCGAGCGCGATCCACGTCGCCGTCATGCCGCCCGGTGTTTGGCCCGGCATGTAATAGGTGTCGAAGTGCAACGGCTGTGTGCTGCCGCGCTCGAACAGGAGCGAATTACAGATGACCGGCGCGTCGTCGAGGAGCTGGCCCAGGATCGCGGCGAGGCGTGGGTGCAGCGACAGGTCGCGCACCCACGGGCGCTCCAGGTACGCGTCGTTGAGCTTGTACACGCGTTCGCGCGCGCTGTCAGGTGTTGTGGCGAACCGCACGCGCTCGCTGGCGCCGGTGGTGCCGTCCTCGCCGAGTTCGTCGAAGACGTCGATGACCAGCGGAGTAGCCGCGCGCTGGGCCCACAGCTCGTCGAGCCCTTCGCGCGCGGCGCGCATGTCGTCGGCCGAGAAGAACGCGGGCAACACGAGGTAGCCCTGCTCGTGAAAGCTGGCCCACTGCTCGGGCGTGAGTGCGTACCGGCGCCGGTTGACCGCCGACGTGGCGCGGGTGAGCGCGTTGCCGAGCGATGCGCCGAGCCGCGCCACTAGCAGGCCCCCGGCTCGATCGTCTGGTCCGGCGTCTGTGCCTGGTTGCCGTGGTCGTCGACGGCCGTCACCCAGTACGTGATCGGCTGCCCCTCGGGCGCCAGCTGCGCTCTGTAGCCGTCAGCGGACGGCGCCACGTCGACCTGGTGCTCGGTGGTGTCGCGCCAGTGCAACACGACGCTGGTGATCTCGCCTTCGTCCACGACGTGCACGTCGACCTCGCAACCCTGGGCGGTGGCGTCGAGATCGGGCGCGTGCTCGATCGTCCAGGGGATGTCGCGTGACATGGCGCCGCCGCGCGAGGTGGTGACGGTAAGGGTGGCGTCGACCGCACCCTCAGGGGCGGTGTCGAGGGCGCGCACGGTAAGCAGCGCCGCATCGTGCGCCGGGATGCGCCCGGTGCGCGGCGTCACCGCCGCCCACTCCGCCGAGGTGGCGGCGCGGTAGCTCACCGGCGTATCGCTCGGGTTGCGCAGGTGGACGCGGGCCACGGCACCGTTGATTTCGGGTTCGCCGAGGGCGAGAGCGTTCCTCGCGGGGATCTTTGTCAGCGCGTTCACCGGGTTCGACTCGTCACGGCGCACGATCACGACGACGGCGGTCGCGACCACCGCGGCCACAACCGCCGCGACACCGGCGGCCAGCAACAGGCGTGGGGCACGCCGGGGCGCCGCGTTGGTGCTGAACAGTGGCGGGGGCGGCGCGGCCGGCCGTCGGCGCCGGCTCGTATGGCCGACGTCGCGCACGGCGTCGGGAACGTCGACCGCGCCGCCGCTGAAGAACGCACGCACCGGTGACATCGCCCGCAAGCGATCACCGCAGGCGGTGTCGTCCTGCGCGTGGGCGTAGACGGCGGACGCCACCGCGAGCAGGTCGGCGACCGTCTCCGGGCTGGCGTCGCTCAAAATGCGCGCCAGTTCCTCGCACTCACCGGCTCCGCTGAAGGCGAGCAGGGCCGGGTCGAGCGTTCGCTCCCACTGCTCGGCTATCTCGTTGCATTTGTCGGCCGCGGCGGTGGGCCGCATGCCCAGAGCCTCTCCGAGCTCGGCGAGGTCGCCGGCCGTGCGGGTGCGCAGGTCGAGGGCGGCGCGTTCTTCGGGCGGTCGGGTCGAAGCGAGCGTGGCGGCGAGCGCCGGCAGGTCGAGCACGACGGTCTGGAGGTTGTCGATGTCGACCGGTTCCTCCTCGGCGGCGCGGGCCACCGCCTGGAAGCGGGCGTGGGCGAGGACCAACTCCCGAGCCCGCCCGGCGCGACGCAGCGCCGTTTCCGCAACGTCGGCGGCCACGTCGGGGTCGCCCAACATCGCCAGGGCATGGCCGAAAGCCAGCTCGGCCGGATCCGCCGCCATCGCCGGCGCAGGCTAGTGGACGGCCCGTTTGCAGGGGATTTCCGCTTCCCTTATCATTGTCCGCTGGCTTTGCGCGCCCCTCGGGGTCGCTAGCCGTCCGCAAGCAGTTCAACCCCAAGAGGTTTGTGTGCCCACCATCGCGCAGCTGGTCCGCAAGGGCCGGGAATCCAACAAGTCCAAGACCAAGTCGCCGGCCCTGAAGGGGTCGCCGCAGCGTCGCGGCGTGTGCACGAAGGTGTCGACCACCACGCCCAAGAAGCCGAACTCGGCCCTCCGCAAGATCGCCCGCGTGCGACTCACCAGCGGCGTCGAGATCACGGCCTACATCCCCGGCGAAGGCCACAACCTCCAGGAGCACTCGATCGTGCTCGTGCGCGGCGGTCGCGTGCGCGACCTGCCGGGCGTGCGGTACAAGGTCATCCGCGGCGCGCTCGACGCGTCCGGCGTCAAGGACCGTAAGCAGGCGCGCAGCCGCTACGGCGTGAAGCGAGAGAAGTAACCAATGCCGCGCAAGGGCCCGCCCTCCGTCCGTGAACTCACCCCGGATCCGATCTACCACTCGACCCTGGTCACCCAGCTCGTCAACAAGGTGCTGTCGCGAGGCAAGCGCTCGGTGGCCGAGCGCATCGTGTACGACGCACTGAAGCAGATCGAAGAGAAGACCGGCACCGAGCCGATCGCCACCCTCAAGCGGGCGCTGGAGAACACCAAGCCGCAGCTCGAGGTCAAGAGCCGCCGCGTGGGTGGCGCCACCTATCAGGTGCCGATGGAAGTCCGCCGCGAGCGTCAGACGACTCTCGCCATTCGCTGGCTCGTCGGCTTCTCGCGGGCGCGCCGCGAGCGCACGATGACCGAGCGGCTGGCGCTCGAGCTGATGGATGCCGCCAATGGCGTGGGGGCGTCGGTCAAGCGCCGTGAAGACCTGCAGAAGATGGCGGAGTCGAACCGCGCCTACGCCCACTACCGCTGGTAGCAGGGCCCGCCAAGATTCATTGAGCGGGCCACGAGAGTGGCCCGCTTTTCATGTCCCCCCGCTCGCTTAAAGAGATAGTCACTGAGAACGAACAATGCCGACGCGTGAACACCCACTAGCGAAGACCCGCAACATCGGGATCATGGCCCACATCGACGCGGGCAAGACCACGACGACCGAGCGGATCCTCTATTACACCGGCAAGAACTACAAGATCGGTGAGGTCCACGAGGGCGCCGCCACCATGGACTGGATGGTCCAGGAGCAGGAGCGCGGGATCACCATCACGTCGGCGGCAACCACGTGTATCTGGAACGACACGCTGATCAACATCATCGACACGCCGGGCCACGTCGACTTCACCATCGAGGTCGAGCGCTCGCTGCGCGTCCTCGACGGCGCGGTCGCGGTGTTCGACTCCGTCGCCGGTGTCGAGCCCCAGACCGAGACGGTGTGGCGCCAGGCCAACAAGTACGGCGTGCCGCGCATGTGCTTCGTCAACAAGATGGACCGCATCGGCGCCGACTTCTACCGGACCGTCGACATGATCAAGTCGCGTCTCGACGCCGTGCCCGCTGTCATCCAGCTGCCCATCGGCGCCGAATCGAATTACAAGGGCCACATCGACCTCGTCGAGATGAAGGCCGTCGTGTGGGACGAGAACTCGGACAAGGGCGAGAAGTACGACATCGTCGACATCCCGGCCGACATGGTCGACGACGCCGAGACATACCGGCACGAACTCATCGACGTGTTGTCGAACTTCGACGACGTGCTCACCGAGAAGTACCTCAACGAAGAAGAGATCTCGACCGCGGACATCAAGCGCGCCCTGCGCACCGCCACCCTCGCCAACGAGGCCGTGCCGGTGCTGTGCGGCACCGCGTTCAAGAACAAGGGCGTGCAGTCGATGCTCGACGCCGTCGTCGACTTCCTGCCCTCGCCGCTCGACATCCCGCCGGCCAAGGGCACGAACATGAAGGGCGATCAGGAGATCGAGCGCCCGGCCGACGACAACGCACCGTTCTCGGGCCTGGCGTTCAAGATCATGACCGACCCGCACATGGGCAAGCTCACCTACATCCGGGTGTACTCGGGCACGCTCAACAAGGGCGACTCCGTCCTCAACTCCACGAAGGACAAGAAGGAGCGCGTCGGGCGCATCCTCCAGATGCACGCCAACCACCGCGAGGACCGCGACGCGGCGTTCGCCGGCGACATCGTCGCCGTGGTCGGCATGAAGCAGACGACCACCGGTAACACGCTGTGCGACGAGAAGAACGTCGTCGTGCTCGAGTCCCTCGACTTCCCCGAGCCCGTCATCCACGTCGCCGTCGAGCCCAAGACCAAGGTCGACCAGGACAAGATGGGCAAGGCGCTCCAGGCCCTCGCCGAGGAAGACCCGACGTTCCAGGTCCACTCCGACGAAGAGACCGGCCAGACGATCATCGGCGGCATGGGCGAGTTGCACCTCGAGGTGCTCGTCGACCGCATGCTGCGTGAGTTCAAGGTCGAAGCCAACGTCGGCAAGCCGCAGGTCGCCTACCGCGAGACGATTACCGAGACGGTCGAGAAGGTCGAAGTGCGCTACGTGCGTCAGACCGGCGGTAAGGGTCAGTACGGCCACGTCGTCATCACCCTGGAGCCCACCGGCCCCGGCGGTGGTTACGAGTTCGTCGACAAGATCACCGGCGGTGTCATCCCGCGTGAATACATCCCGTCGGTCGACGCCGGCATCCAGGAGGCACTCAACACCGGTGTGCTCGCCGGCTACACCACCGTCGACGTGCGCGCCACGCTGACGTTCGGCTCGTACCACGACGTCGACTCGTCGGAAATGGCGTTCAAGATCGCCGGTTCGATGGCGTTCAAGGAAGCGGCCCGCAAGGCCAAGCCGGTGCTGCTCGAGCCGATCTTCGCCGTCGAAGTCGTCACGCCCGACGAATACATGGGCGACGTCATCGGCGACCTCAACTCGCGGCGCGGCCGCGTGGAGGGCACCGAGCAGCGCGGCAACAGCGTCGTCGTGAAGGCGCAGGTGCCGCTGGCGCAGATGTTCGGGTACGTTACGGACCTGCGGTCGAAGACCCAGGGACGTGCCAGCTCGACGATGCAGTTCCACTCGTACCAGCAGGTCCCGCAGAGCATCGCCACCGAAATCATCGCCCGCGTACGCGGCGAGTAACCTTCAACGGCCTCAGCGGCCCGGATTTAGAAGCACCAACCACCACCAACAAAGAGGAATCGCCACAATGGCTAAGGAAAAGTTCGAGCGCACAAAGCCTCACCTCAACATCGGCACCATGGGTCACGTCGACCATGGCAAGACGACGCTGACGGCGGCGATTTCGAAGACCCTGTCGGAGCGCTACCCCGAGGGGAACAAGCAGACCTGGGACTTCGACCAGATCGACAAGGCGCCCGAAGAGAAGGCGCGCGGCATCACGATCAACATTGCGCACATCGAGTACCAGACGCCCAACCGTCACTACGCGCACGTCGACATGCCGGGCCACGCCGACTACATCAAGAACATGATCACGGGCGCCGCCCAGGTCGACGGGGCCATCCTCGTGGTGTCCGCCGCCGACGGCCCGATGGCCCAGACGCGTGAGCACGTGCTGCTCGCCCGCCAGGTCGGCGTGCCCTACATCATCGTGGCGCTGAACAAGTCGGACATGGTGGACGACGAAGAGCTCCTCGACCTCGTCGAGCTCGAAGTGCGCGAGCTCCTTTCGGAGTACGAGTTCCCGGGCGACGACACCCCGATCATCCGCGTGTCGGGCCTCAAGGCGCTCGAGGGCGACGCCGCATGGCAGGACAAGATCATGGAGCTCATGGATGCGGTCGACACCTACATCCCCGAGCCGCAGCGTGACCTCGACAAGCCGTTCCTGATGCCGATCGAAGACGTGTTCACGATCACGGGTCGTGGCACCGTGGTGACCGGCAAGGTCGAGCAGGGCGCCATCCACACCGGCGACGAAGTCGAGATCGTCGGTCTGCGCGAGACGCAGAAGACGACCTGCACCGGTGTCGAGATGTTCCGCAAGATCCTCGACGAGGGCCACGCCGGCGACAACATCGGCGCGCTCCTCCGCGGCACGAAGAAGGAAGAAGTCGAGCGCGGCCAGGTTCTCTGCAAGCCGGGTTCGATCACGCCCCACACCGAGTTCGAAGCGCAGATCTACGTGCTGTCGAAGGAAGAAGGCGGCCGTCACAGCCCGTTCTTCAACAACTACCGCCCGCAGTTCTTCTTCCGCACGACCGACGTGACCGGTTCCATCCAGCTGCCCGAGGGCACCGAGATGGTCATGCCCGGCGACAACACCAACATCAAGGTGGAGCTCGGCAAGCCGATCGCCATGGAAGAGGGTCTTCGTCTCGCCATCCGTGAAGGCGGTCGTACCGTTGCGTCCGGCCGCGTCACCAAGATCATCAAGTAGCTGATCGTGGCTCAGAAGATTCGCATCCGGCTGAAGGCGTATGACCACGAGGTCATCGACCAGTCGACCAAGAAGATCGTCGAGACGGTGCTGCGCACGCAGGCTGTCGTGCGCGGTCCGGTGCCGCTCCCCACGGAGAAGCACCGCTTCACGGTGATCCGCTCGCCGCACAAGTACAAGGACAGCCGCGAGCACTTCGAGATGCGGATCCACAAGCGCCTGCTCGACATCGTCGAGCACTCGCCCAAGACGGTCGACTCGTTGCAGCGACTCGAGCTTCCGGCCGGCGTCGAGGTCGAGATCAAGATCCAGACGGCGTAGCCGTCGCCGGACTGCAAGAAGCCCCGGTCGAAAGGCCGGGGCTTCTTCGCGTCTTCAGACGAGCAGACGGTCGAGAAACGCGTTGCTGAAGGTGCGTCGCGGGTCGAGTTCGTTCAGGCGAGCGACCGCCCAGTCCCAGTTCGCGTCGGTCGGGCGACCGCGGCGGAAGCTGTCGGGGATCAGGCGGTTGAGCACCGTCGGGTCGGCGTGGGCCGCGGTATTGGTGAACGCATACGACTTCGACCACTCCGTGCGGGCCGTCGCGTAGTCGCCGGTGAAGTTGGCATAGGCCCACTGCTCGAGGTCGCGGGCGAACTCGAACGCGCCCGGCGTGCCGGGCAACCACAGGCAGTTGATCCAGATGACGGTGTCCCACTCGGGGTGATCGAGGCGCGGTGTGCAACTCGACAGCACGGGGGCCTCGGCCCCGGCCACGCCGATCGCCGCCGGGTCGTCGACGCCGCTGCAGCGGATCTCGATGGGCAAGTTGGCGGGGAAAAGCCCGCGGCGGTGGAACGCGGCGACGAGGGCGTGCCAGCGGGTGACGTACTCGTGCACGACCCGCTGCACGTTGGCGCGACTGGTCAGGACCATGCCGGCCATGTCGGCGGCGCGAATCGACGTTGCCCGGATGTAGTGCTGCGTGTGAGGCGCTGGGCCCCATAGGTCGCGGGCGTCGCAGGCGTCGAGACCGGCGACGGATGCCGCGGCTGCGGTCTTGCAGAACCGCAGGGCCGCCTGAGGTTCGCCGGTCACCGCCCGCTTGGCGAGATTGGCGAGGCTGTTCGGGATGTGATCGCTGAACGGATAGTTGTACGCGTGGCCGACGGCGCGTGCCGAGCGGGGCTTCTTAGGGGCCACGTGCCAGCACTTCGTCCACGGCGTCGTGGTGAAGGGAAACCAGATGACCTCGACCCGCCCGTACTCGTCGCTGAGCGCGGCGAACGTGCGCTTGCCCGCCGCCAGTGCCGGTGGAGCGAACAGTTCGTCACCGTCGATGTCGGTGAAGCTCAGGCACCGCAGGTTGGTCGCCGGTTCGGCGCGCAGCGTGACCGACGTGATGAAGGTGCGGCCGAGGCTCGTCAGCAGCGCCTTGGTGATCGGTTCGGAGCGGTCGAACCGCCGTAGCTCGAAGGTGTCGCGGCCTTCGTTCCACACGACGGCAGTGAGCGACAGGACGCGGTTCGACATGGACCCGAACGAGAAGCCGTGCGTGTTCTCACCGTGTGCGGGGATGGCGGCGCCGTGGCCGTTGATGGCGAGGACCCCGCCGAGCGTGACGTCGCCCGGCGCTGGGATCGAGGCGAGTCCGAGGCCGTGGGCTTGCAACCGCTCCATCACGTCGTCCATGAACACGCCGGTCTGCGCGTGGAAGGTAGCGGTGTGCGGATCGACGGTCATCGCCGTGAGGTGCTGGGTGATGTCGACGAGGATGACCTTGGCATCAGCCGATTGGCCGGGCACAACGGTGTAGGGCGCGAACCCGTGGCGGTTGCCGCGGGGCCGGACACGCCAGCCCCGGGCCGCCGCCCAATTGGCGATGGTCACCACGTCGCTTTCGGTCTTCGGCACGCACGTCCACACGCCACTGACCTCGATCTCCTCGGACCAGTTGACGTAGCGCTCGCGGTACAACTCGATGCCGGCGGGGAAGTCCGGCGGCGGCGCTCCCGCGCCGGCATCGCCGGCGGCCAGTGGCTGCAAGGGCCGCAGCGCGTGCGCGCCCAGTACAGCGCCGGCGCCCATGGCGCCCCGCAAGAACTCCCGCCGTGACACCTCGTGCACTTGTCGCCCCCCTTGGGCGAGGACCGTATGGTGCGCGTGGCCCTCGGCGCAGTGACAACTGTCACTCGGCGCGAGCGCGTTACGTTGCGCGGTCGTGTTGGTCGGTGTTGATACGGGCGGGACGTTCACCGACCTCGTGACGGCCGACGGCCTTGGTGTCAAGGTGCCGTCGACGCCGCACGATCCCGCGCGGGCCGTGGCCGACGCCGTAGGACGGGCGGGGCCCGTCGCGCGGCTTCACCACGGCACAACAGTGGCGACGAACGCGCTGCTCGAACGCCGCGGGGCGACGGTGGCGTTGGTCACGACGGAAGGTCATGAGGACGTGCTCGAGATCGCGCGCCAGGATCGCCCGTCGCTCTACGACAACTTCGCTGACCGTCCCGAACCGCTGGTGCCGCGCCACTTGCGATTCGGTGTCGCCGGCCGTCTGGACGGGAGCGGTCATGAGTTGGTGCCGCTCGGCCGGCTCCCCGCGCTGCCGGCCGTCGACGCCGTCGCCGTGTGCCTGCTGCACGCCGACCTCAACGACGCCCACGAGCGCGGCGTAGCCGCTGCTTTGCGCGCTCAGGGATTCGACGTGTCGGTGTCGTCGGCGGTCTCGCCCGAATTCCGGGAGTACGAGCGGGCGGTTACGACCACTCTGAATGCCTACCTGCGCCCCGTGTGCCGTGACTATCTGCACCGGCTCGCCGCGGTCGCCGACGAGGTCCTGGTGATGTCGTCGGCGGGCGGATTGCTCCCCGTCGATCGTGCGGCCGAACTGCCCGTCGGTCTGCTGCTGTCCGGGCCCGCGGGCGGCGTACTCGCCGCGGCCGCGATCGCGGCGGCCAACGGTGTGCCCGACTGCGTGACCTTCGACATGGGCGGCACGTCCACCGACGTCTGCCTCGTGCGCGGCGGCGTCCCCGAGCCGGCGCCTGGCCGCACCGTCGCCGGCTTCCCCGTGCGGCTCCCGTCGCTCGACGTCCACACGATCGGCGCCGGTGGCGGTTCGCTGGCGCGTATCGACGCCGGGGGCGCTTTGGCCGTCGGACCGCAGTCAGCGGGCGCCGTCCCGGGCCCCGTCTGTTACGGACGCGGCGGAACGCAGCCAACCGTGACCGACGCCGATCTCGCCCTCGGCCGGATCGCCGCCGATGCCGCGTTTCCGGGAGTCGGGGTGCTCGATCGCCCGGCCGCCGTAGCGGCGTGCGCCCGCGCCGGCGTCGAGGCCGCGGGAGTCGTCGCCGTTGCCGATGCGCTGATGACCGCCGCGATCCGCCAGGTCACAGTCGAGCGCGGCATCGACCCTCGTGCGCTGGCGCTTGTCGCCTTCGGCGGTGCCGGACCGCTGCACGCGTGCGCACTCGCTGACGCGCTCGGAATGCCCGCGGTGATCGTGCCGCCCCGCGCCGGCGTGCTGTCAGCCGCCGGCATCCTTGCCGCGCCGACGGCGCGCGAGTTGGTGCGTAGCTGGGCGACGCCGCCGTCTCTGGTTGGGCTCGACTCGTTTGCCGCCGCGTTGGCGCGCGACGCGAGTCGTCTTGTCAGTGGTGCCGCCGAGACCGAAGTCGCTTTCGACTGTCGCTACGCCGGCCAATCGCACGAACTGACGGTGCCCCGCGTCGACGCGTTCGAAGACGAACACCGCCGCGTCAACGGCCACGTCCGCGAAGGTCACGCAATCGAAGTGGTCGCGGTGCGGGCGCGGGCATCGCTCGCATCGCCCGTCGGCGTCCTTGACCTACCGCCGGTGGCCGATCGGCGCGGTGGCGTCGGCCCGCTGGTCATCGCGGAAGCGGACTGCACGGTCTGGGTTCCGTCGGGGTGGACCGCGTCTAGGGGTGCGGCGGGCGCGCTCCTGTTGCGGCGGACGTGATCGACCCTGCCTCGCTCGCGGTGCTGCTGGCGCGGCTGTCGGGCATTGCCGAGGAAGGCTTGGCGGTGCTGCGGCGCTCGGCGTCGAGTCCGAACATCAAAGAACGCGTCGACTGCTCGACGGCGCTCTTCAGCGCCGAGGCCGAGCTGGTGGCGCAGTCGGAGTCAATCCCGGTGCATCTCGGCTCGATGCCGGCGTCGGTGCTGGCGGTCGTGCGTGCCCTCGGTGCACTCGCGCCGGGCGAACAGGCGGTCGTCAACGACCCCTACGCCGGCGGGACCCACCTCAACGACGTCACGGTGGTCGCCCCGGTGCACCTCGGCGGTGCTCTCGTCGGGTGGGTCGCCAATCGCGCGCATCATGCCGACGTCGGCGGCACCGCCCCTGGGTCGATCCCGGCTGACGCCACGCACATCGACGAGGAAGGTATTCGCCTGGCGCCGACGCGGTTGACGCCCGAGGTGCGAGCCCGATTCATCGCCGCGTCGCGTACACCCGACGAACGCGCCGGCGACTTCGACGCGCAGGTCGGTTCCAACCGTGTGATGGCGCTGCGGCTCGCCGAGCTCGTCGCGGAGGGGGCGCCGCTCGACGAGGCGCTGGCATACGGGGAGCGGCGCATGCGGGCCGCGCTCGGCGCGCTGGCCGACGGGTCGTGGACCTTCACCGACGTCCTCGACTCGACGGGCGCTGGGCTGGCGCAGCGGGCGCCCGTGGCTATTCGACTGCGGGTCACGGTTGCGAGTGACGAGATCAGCTTCGACTTCACCGGCACGGACCCGCAGTCGCACGGCAACGTCAACGCGGTCGAGTCCGTCACCGTTTCGGCCGTCGCGTTCGCTCTGCGCGCGGCGTCCGATCCGACCATTCCGGCGAACGGCGGGGCGATGCGTCCGGTGCGGATCGTTGCGCCCCTCGGTTCGATCGTCGCGGCGCGGTATCCCGCGGCCGTCGGTGCCGGCAACGTGGAGGTGAGCCAGCGCGTCGCCGACGTGTGCCTTGGGGCGCTCGCCCAAGTGGTGCCGGATCGCGTCGGGGCCGCCAGTCAGGGCACGATGAACAACCTCCTGATCGGCGGTCACGGCTGGGTGTACTACGAGACGATCGGCGGCGGCCAGGGCGGACGACCGAACGGCGCGGCGGGCCAGTCAGGCATACACACCGCGATGACGAACACCCAGAACACGCCGGTCGAGGCGTTGGAGCGTTCATTCCCGCTGCGCGTGACGCGTAACCGACTGCGGCGCGGCTCGGGCGGCGCCGGCGTGGCGCGCGGCGGCGACGGTATCGAGCGTGATCTCGCCGTGCTCGAGGATTGCACCGCCACGCTGATCACCGAACGGCGTACGTCTCGGCCGTGGGGTCTCGCGGGCGGGGAGCCCGGTGCTGTCGGTGAGAACTGGTTGCTGCCGGGCGGGGACGAAGCGGCTGCGCGACGCCTGCCCGACAAGTGCACCGTCTCGCTTCGCGCTGGAGACGTGGTGCGCATGCTGACGCCCGGCGGTGGAGGGTGGGGCCGGGCCGTGGGCACGGATGCAGCAGGACGATGAACATCCGCCGCGTGGCCGCAGGCGACGGACCCGCCTGGCAGCGCGTGTTCGCCGCCGTCGCCGATGAGGATCGGTGGATCGGCGTCGAACCGCCGGCACCCGAGCGCGGCGAGCACGTGGAAGCGCGCTTCGTCGGCAGCGACGTCGACGTGATGTTGCTGGCCGAAGTCGACGGTGACGTTGTCGGTTGGATCAGCGGTGAAAGCAAGCCCGGCGGCGCGATCGAGTTGGGCATGGGCGTACGCGCCGGCTTCCGTGACCGCGGTATCGGCTCGGCGTTACTCGATGCGCTTCTCGGCTGGGCGGACGGCCACCGGGTCGTCCTGCGAGTTTTTCCGCATAACGAGCGCGCCCTGGCGTTATACGGCAAGTTCGGCTTTGTGCTGCTCGAGCACAAAGCCGGGGTGTGGCCGCGGCGCAACGGAGAGTTCTGGGACCTTCTGTTCATGGAGCGCCCGGCCGATAGGTAGCGGTCGTGCACACTGGTTCGATGGAGCAAGAGCGGGTCGGCCGCCGCCCGCTGCGGGCACGCCCGGTTGAAGTCGCGGTTTCGCTGCGCGGCCTCACCAAGTCCTACGGCCCGAAACGAGCGGTCAACGCCCTCGATCTCGACGTGCCCGCAGGTTCGTTCTTCGGGCTCGTCGGCCCCAACGGTGCGGGGAAGAGCACGACGCTGCGGATGGCGACGGGCCTCTTGCGCCCCGATGCCGGAACCGTGACCGTGTGCGACGTCGACGTGTGGGCCAATCCACTCGTCGCCAAGGCGCAGATCGGCGTGCTCACCGAAGACCTGCGCTTGTTCGACCGCCTGTCGGCCGAGGAATTGCTGAGCTACAACGGACTGCTGCGGTCGATGGACACCGACGTCATCAAGCAGCGCAGCGACGAACTGCTCGAGGTTCTCGGTCTCGAGCACGATCGTGGCAATTTCGTCATCGACTTCAGCCAGGGCATGCGCAAGAAGATCGCCCTCGCGTGCGCGCTCCTCCACGCGCCGAAAGTCCTGTTCCTCGACGAGCCATTCGAGTCGGTCGACCCGATCTCGTCACGCACAATCCGTACGGTGCTCGAGCACTACACCAGCAGTGGCGGAACCGTCGTGTTCAGCAGCCACGTGATGGAGACCGTCGAGCGTCTGTGCGATCACGTTGGAATCATCCATGCGGGACGGCTCGTGGCGGAGGGCCCGACGGCGCAGTTGCTCAACGGCCAGCGGCTCGAGGATGTGTTCTTTCGCGTTGTGGGCGCGAAGGCGGACGACGAGGCATCACTGTCGTGGCTTGGCACCTCGCGCGCCTGAAACTCGCGCTCATGCGCGGCGGTCTGCGTCGCGGTGGACGTGGCGCAACTGTCGCGTTGTCGATCACGCTCGTCGCCGCGGTACTCGTGTCGGGCACGCTCTCGCTGGCGTTGATGTCGATGCGCGCCATCTTCGTGCGCGATGCCTGTGACATCGCGGCGACGGTCTTCGCCTTCCTTGCCGTCGGGTGGGCTCTGGGTCCACTCCTGGCGTTGGCCTCTGACTCGACGATCGACATCGACCGCCTCTCCTCGTTTCCGCTGACGGGGCGGCAACTGATGCCGGGTTTGCTGCTGGCCGCGGTCATTGGCGTGGGTGGCGTGTTCAGCGTCATCGTGCTCGTCGGAGCGTTCGTCGGGATGTCGGGCTCGGGCGCGTCGGTGCTCGTCGCCCTCGTCGCCGTCGTGCTCGAACTCGTGCTGTGCCTCGCGCTCAGTCGCTGGGTGTCCACCGCCCTGTCCGTGGCGGCCGGCAAACGCCGCTGGCGTGACGTCGCGCTGTTCGTCGGCCCGGTGCTGGCACTGGGCATCAACCTTGCCGTACAGACGGCGAACCGCACCGTGTTCACCAACGACCCGAGGACGCACCAGCTGCATACCCATGCGCATGCGCTGTCCATCGCCCGCACCGTGGTGCGGTGGCTACCGACCGGTTGGTCCACGGTGGCGGTCCACGCGGCGCGCACCGGCAACTACGCCGTTGCGGCCCTTGGCTTGACCGCCACCGCGCTGGTCACGTTTGGCTTCGTCGCGTTGTGGTGGCGCGCCAT
>DASZWD010000050.1 GCA_035546775.1 Acidimicrobiales bacterium | reverse complement strand
CGGAGATCCGCGTCGTCGACATCGTCGGTCTCGACAAGCAGGCCGACGGCGGCACGCACGTGTCGTCGACTGATCAGGTCGGCCGGATACGCGTCGTCAAGACCGAGTCGAAGGGCAAGGGCAACAAGCGGATCCGCATCGAGGTCATCGACGCTTGAGGTCGAGCGAGCACGAGTTGATGCAGTAGCGCTGACCGGTCGGCGCCGGCCCGTCACCGAAGACGTGACCGAGGTGGCCGCCGCAACGCTTGCAGCGCACTTCGGTGCGCGTCATGAACAGGCTGCGGTCACGATGCAGCGACACGGCCTCGGCCACCGCGGGCTCGGTGAAGCTCGGCCAGCCGGTGCCTGAGTCGAACTTGGTGTCGGAGGCGAACAGCGGGGCGTCGCACGCGGCGCAGTGGTACATGCCGTCGTCGTGGCAGTCCCAGTACTCGCCGCTGAACGCACGCTCGGTGCCGGCCTTGCGCAGCACGTTGTACTGCGCCGGCGTCAACTCGGCGCGCCACTCGGCGTCGGACTTGGTGACTTCGGTATCCATGCTCGTTTCGTCTCCCACCGGGGGTGCACCGTTACGCTCGCCGGGTGATCGACGTAGCGGCATTCCAGCGCGACGGGTACGTCATCGCGCCGCAGCTGTTCAGCGCCGACGAGGTCGAGTGCTTCCGCGCCGCGCTGGCCCGCGTCGAAGCGGGGGAGTACCGGACCGGCCGGCGCCCGACGCTCGACCTGCCGATCCCGCCCGACCCCAGTGCGCTGCGCAAGATCGACAACGCGTGGTGGGCCGACCCCGATCTGGCGTCGCTCGCCACCGACAAACGCCTCGGTGAGATCGCCGCCGCGTTGCTCGACACGCCGACGGTGCGGCTGTGGCAGGACCAGCTGCTCGACAAGCCGCCGACGGGTGTGGATACGGGGAACATCGGCTGGCACCAGGACTGGGATTCGTGGAAGACCGTCGCGTCGCGCGACGCGTTCGTGACGGCGTGGGTGGCCCTCGACGACGTCGACGAGGTGAACGGCGCCATGCAGGTGATCCCCGGGAGTCACGCGTGGGGTCACGTGCCCGGCGCCAGCAACTTCCTCGGCACCGACGTCGACGCCCAGCTGGCGCGCCTCGGTGGTGAGCCGCGCCACCTGTGCATGCGCGCCGGCGAGGCGAGCTTCCACCATGTACTGACGTTCCACGGCAGCGGACCGAACAAGAGCAAGCGACCGCGCCGCTCGCTCGCCGTGCACCTCGTCGCCGGCGACGTCACCGCCATCGACGAGGGCGAGGGTTGGCGCCACTACAACCTCGGGTTGCTCCAGAGCCGCGGCCGCGGTGTGGGCGACGCCTACGCCGACGACGAGCTATGGCCCGTCGTGTTCCGCGCCTAACGCGTCAAACGACGCGCTCGCCGCGTAGCCACACGCCGCGCACTTCGGTGAGCGCCGCGCCGGTGGCGAGGACGTCGGCGTCGTAGCCCGGCGCCAGCCGTCCCTTCCGGTCACCGAGGCCGATGACGTCCGCTGACTTCGACGTCATCGCTTGCAGTGCCCGCTCCGGCGTCATGCCGATGCCAAGCAAGGTGTCGTACGCGTAGGGCAGCACGTCGTGCGGCTTCGGCGGGCCGATGCCGGCGTCGGTTCCGACGACCGCGGTGCCGCCGTTGTGCACGAAGAACCGGAAGGCGTCGAGCATCGTCTCGAAGTTCGCCTTGATCACCGGTGGTGGTTCGCCCCCCGGCAGCTGACCGAGGGTGACCGACACCGGGATGCCGGCGGCGATGATCGCGTGCAGCAGCGTCTCGTCGGGCTCCGACCCACCGCTTTCGGTGAAGAAGGTGCAGTGCTCGATCGTGTCCACACCGACTTCGACGGCCGACGCGATGCCTCCGACCCCGTGGCAGTGGGCGGCGACGGGGAGCCCGACGTCGTGGGCGGCGGCGACGACGGCGCGCAGTTGGTCGGTGGTGAATTGCGACCTCCACATGGGATACGTCGGCGTCAGCGCGCCGCCCGTCACCATGATCTTCACGACGTCGCAGCCGCGCGCCCGGCGCTCGCCCACGGCGGCGACGAGCGCGTCGGTGTCGCCGCACTCGCCGCCGAGAAACCAGCAGTGACCCTGTTCCGGCGTGAGCGGCGGCCCAGCGGCGAGGATCGTCGGGAGCGTCGCGTCGTCGCGTAGACCCACCGTGACGTAGTTGCGATCACCGAGGTCGCGGATGGTCGTGATGCCGGCGCGCAGGGCGCGCTGGGCGTTGGCGCGGGCGCGCTCGCGCAACTCGTCGTCCGACACGCCGGCCACTTGCTCTTCGAGCGTGCCCTGGGCGTTGAACACGAGGTGCTGATGCGAGTCGATCAAGCCGGGAGTGAGCAGCGCGTCGCCGAGGTCGACCACGTCGACGCCCGCGGGTACGGACTCGCCGACGTCGGTGATGACGTTGCCGTCGACGACCACGACGGCGTTGTCGAGGAACCGGTCGCCGTCGAAGGCGCGGGCGGCGCGCAGAGCAATCACGGTTGACTCCTTCCCTGGAGGATGCTGAGGGCGGTGGCGACGATCCAGGCGTCGCCGAGGGTGAGGCCGCTGCGCTGGAACAGTCCGGTGTGCGACTCGTCGACGATGCTGAGCACCAACGCGGCGGCGATAACGGCCGACAGCGCTTTGCCGCCGCGCCGGCCGTGCACCGCCGGCATGGCGGCGAGGGTGGCGTAGCCGGTGAAGGCCGAAGCGGCGTGGCCGAAGCTGCCGCCGAAGCCTTCGAGCGGAAACGCGGCGACGCCGATCGTCGCCGCCGCGTTGACTGCCGCGAGGGCGGCGACGCGTCGCGACAGGTGGTCGCGCGCGCTGAGCGCGTACAACGCCAAGCCGACGGAGAACGCCAGGAAGCCGGCGGTCATCGGCGCCCGCGTCGACGACCCGATCGCGGCGAGCCGGCTGATCGGATCGTGCAGCGGGTTGTAGTGCTTGAGCCGCGTGCCGAGCACGCCCCACGCACCGATGAACGCCGCCGGCCCGGCGACGCCGCCGATCGCCGCGAGTCGAGTCGGGCGGTGCACGGGCGCAACTGTATGGTCGGTCGCATGGTGGTGCTCCGCGACGTGACGCTGCGCGACGGCTTGCAGGACGAGGCACCCGTCAGCACGCAGGCCAAGCTCGAGCTGTTCGAAGCCCTCGTCGCCGCCGGCATCCGTGATCTCGAACTGACATCGTTCGTGCGGCCCGACCGCGTCCCGGCGATGGCCGACGCCGAAGAGATGGTCGCGGCGACCGCCGGGTCGCCCGTCACCCGCTGGGGACTCGTGCTCAACGAGCGGGGCGCGCAGCGGGCGCTCGCCGCCGGCCTCCGGCACCTGCAGTGGGTGATCTCGGTGTCGGAGGCGCACCAGCGCGAGAACGCCGGTCAGTCCGTCGCCGAGGGCCTCGCCGGTCTCGCGCGGGTCGTGGCGTTGGCCGACGCCGACGGCGCCGTCGTCGAGTTGACGCTCGCCACTGCGTTTGGCTGCCCGTTCACCGGTCCCGTCCCGCTGGACGACGTCGTGCGCGTGGCCGAGGCCGCCGTCGCCGCCGGCGTGAAGGCACTCGGCCTTGCCGACACCATCGGCACCGCCGTGCCCACCGAGATCGGCCCGGCGGTGACGCGCGTCGCCGCGCTGGGTCTGCCCGTCGGCATCCATCTCCACGACACGCGGGGCCTGGCCATCACCAACGCGTTGCGCGCCATCGAGGCGGGCGTCGAGCGCGTCGACGGCAGCGTCGGCGGGTTGGGTGGTTGCCCGTTCGCCCCCGGAGCGTCGGGCAACCTGGCGCTCGAAGACCTGGCGCACGCTCTCGACGCCATGGGCGTCGAGACGGGCGTCGACGTCGCCGGCATGGTCGAGGCGGCGCGCGTCGCCTGCCGCATCACGGGCCGGTCAGTGCAGAGCCACGTCGGCGTCGCCGGCCCCCGCTTCGCCGGCACCCCGTATGCCACCTCCTGAAACTTGTGTTCTGTGGCACACGAATCGTGTGCCACAGAACACAAGTTCGCGAGGGGTTAGGCGTCGACGGGGGTTTGGGCGGTGGCGGGGGCGTGCTTGACGTCGGACTCGTCGAAGGTCTTGGTCCAGCAGGCGAACTCGAGCTTCGTGCCGTTCGGGTCGTTGAAGTAGATCGAGCGCACGAACACGTCTCCGTCGTCGGTGGCCGGGTCGTAGTTCTCCTTGTGGCCGCCGTCGAGCGAGTCGCAGTGGTTGATCGTCATCGTGACTTCGACGCCCTTGTCGATCAGCTTCTGGCGGTAGGCGTCGAACTTTTCGGGGTCGACGTCGAAGGCGAGGTGGTTCATCGTGCCGATGGCGGTGATGCCGAAGCGGTTCTGGATCGACACGCCGCGCTCGGGTTCGGGCGCGTGCTCACCGAAGTAGAAGAACGCGATCCCGTCGACGCCGTTGCCCATGTCCATGAAGAAGTGCTGGCCGTGGCCGCCCGGTAGCTCGAGGGTCTTGACGAGCTTCATACCGAGCACGTCCTCGTACCACTCGACGGTTTCCTTCATGTCGCGGGCGACGAGGGCGAGATGGTTGAAGCCCCGGAGCTCGAATTCGGCGTTCGTGAACTGGGTACCGGCCATGAGGGCAATGTATACAATCCGCCGATGCCGCGGCTAGGACAGATCCCGAAATCGGACGACAACCCGAAGATTGTGCGCAGGATGTACAAGATCCTGTTCGGCGATCGCGACCCGGTCGCCGAGCCCGGCACCGCCACCGGCACCCCCGGCGACTGGTGGACGGTGTGGGCCAACTCGCCTGACGTGCTCGAACACGCGGTGGCCGGCTTCGCCCTTTACGCCAGCCCCGACCGCAAGATCAGCCCGCAGTTGCGTGAGCTCGGACAGACCCGCGGGGGCTGGGTCGTCGGCAGCCAATTCGTGTTCTCGCAGCACTGCAAGAGCTGCCGCGCCCTCGGCTTCTCCGAGGAGAAGATCGAGGCGATCAAGCATTGGCAGGTCAGCGATCAGTTCGACGAGCTCGAGCGCGCCCTGCTCGCCTACACCGACGCCCTCGTGCTCGCCCACGGCCGCGTCGCCGACGGCGTGTTCGCGGTGCTGAAGGAACACCTCAGCGACGAGCAGATCATGGAGTTCACCTACATCACGATGACCTACGTGCTGCACGCCGTGATGTCGGTGGCGTTGCGCACCGAGTACGACGAGCGCGAGGACCCGATCGTCGAGATCGCCGCGCCCGAGGGCTACGGCGCGGCCGACATCGGCCGCATGACCACGACGGGCGAGTAGCGGTTGACGGCTGGTCCCCTCGACGGCGTCCGCGTCCTCGAACTCGGTAACTTCATCGCGGGTCCGTTCGCCGGCCAGTTGCTCGGCGACTACGGCGCCGATGTCATCAAGGTCGAGTCGCCGGGCGACGGCGACCCGATGCGACGCTGGGGTGTCACCCGCGACGGCGACTCGCTGTGGTGGCCGAGCATCGGTCGCAACAAGCGCTCGATCGTGTTGGACATGCGGCAGGACGCGGCGCGCCAGATCGCCGTCGACCTCGCCAGCCACGTCGACGTGGTGGTCGAGAACTTCCGCACCGGCCAGCTCGACAAGTGGGGAATGGACTACGAGTCGCTGAGCGCGCGCAACCCGAAATTGATCCTCGTGCACGTGAGCGGGTTCGGCCAGACCGGTCCGCTGGCCAACAACGCCGGGTTCGGCAGCATCGGCGAGGCGATGGGGGGCGTGCGCTACACGACCGGCAGCCCCGACCGGCCGCCGGCGCGCACCGGCATCTCGCTGGGCGACGCGCTGGCGTCGGTCTTCGCCGTGATCGGCACGCTGGCGGCGCTCGTACGGGCGAAGGACACAGGCAAGGGCCAAGAGGTGGACGTCGCCATCTACGAAGCGGTCGCGGCGCTGATGGAGTCGACCATGGCCGATTACGAACTCGGCGGCGTCATTCGCACGCGCACCGGCAGCATCCTGCCCGGCGTCGCTCCAGCCAACGCGTACCCGACCGCCGACGGCGCCGAGGTCGCGGTCGCCGGTAACGCCGATGCCGTGTTCACCCGTTTGTGCGACGCCATGGGCCAGCCCGAGTTGGCGACGGACGAACGCTTCTCGTCGCATCACGCCCGCGGCGCCCACCTCGAAGAGATCGACGCCATCGTCGGCGCCTGGACCTCCACGCTGTCGTGCGAAGACGTGCTGGCCGTGCTCGAACGCCACGGCGTACCCGCCGGGCGCATCTTCACCGCGCCCGACATGCTCACCGACCCGCAGTACCTCGCCCGCGACATGGTGCGCCGCATCACCTCGTCACAGGGCTGGGAAGTGCCGGTCACCGGGGTGGTGCCCCGCTTCACCGAGACGCCCGGCACCATCCGCCACGCCGGCCCAACGCTCGGCGCGCACACCGACGAGGTGCTGCACGAGTTGCTCGGCCTCGACGCCGACGCCATCGCGTCGTTAAGGGCGCAGGGGGCGATCCAGTGACGGCCTACGACGCGGTGCGCGCCGCCATCGTCGAGAACCGCTACCCGCCGGGGCAGCGACTCGTCGAGCAGCGCATCGCCGAGGAACTCGGGCTGTCGCGCACGCCGGTGCGCGAGGCGCTGCGCCTGCTCGAGGCCGAAGGGCTCGTCGTCAGCGAGCGCAACCGCGGCGCCATGGTGCGCCGCCTGTCGGCCACCGAAGTCGCCGACCTCTACGGGCTGCGCATCAAGCTCGAGTCCTACGCCGTCGAGGTGGCCACCGAACGCGCCACCGAGGAGGCGTTGGGCGCCCTCGTCGCCGCCGCCGACGCCTTCGGCGAGGTGTGCCGCACGGTCGACGTCGACTCCGTCGCCGGCGTGCGGGCGTTGCACGAGGCGAACCGCCGGTTTCACGACACGATCATCGACGCGGCGCGCCACCGCCGCCTCGAGTCGATGCTGGCGCGCACCGTCGACATCCCGCTGGTGTTCCGCGCTTTCCAGTCTTTCGGCGCGGCGGAGATCGAGCGCTCCGACACGTTCCATCACCTCATCGCCGACGCGATGTGTCGCCGCGACGCCACCCGCGCCGCCGCGCTGATGGGCGAGCACATCGCGCAGGGCCGCGACGCGGTGCTGGACGCGCTGGCGGTGAGCGAAGGTGAAGCGCTCGAATGACGCGTGACTCGTTCCTGCGCAAGCTGTGCAACGACTTCTTCGACGCCCTCGAACGCGGTGATGTGGCCGCCGTCGCCGAGTTCTACGCGCCCGGCATGACGATGTGGGTCAACACCACGGGCGACACGATGACGCGCGAGGAGAACCTCGCCGTCCTCGAGCAGGGCAAGGGTCTCCTGCGACGCCGCCTCTACAACGACCGCACGATCAACACCTTCGACGACGGCTTCGTCGTGCAGTACACGTGCCACGTCGTGGCCAAGAACGGGACGCAGATCCCGCTGTCGTCGTGCCTCGTCGCCGAAGTCCACGACGACAAGATCAACAAGCTGTACGAGTACATGGACACCGGAAGGCTGGCGCGCGCATGAACGAGTACGAGATCCGTGACCTGTGCAACGAGTTCTTCGACGCCTACCAGGACGGGCGGGTCGAAACGCTGCGGCGCATCATGAGCGACGACTGCATCGTGTGGCACAACGTCTTCGGCAAGGAGACGACGCGCGACGAGAACCTCGCCGCGTATCCCGACAGTTATGCCGGCCAGCGCCGCCGCACCTACAACGACCGTCAGATCAACTGCTTCGAGGATGGTTTCGTCATCCAGCACTCGCTCAACGGCACGATGCACACCGGTCACCAGGGATCGATGCCGATCTGCATCGTCGGGCGGGTGCGCGACGGCCAGATCACGCGCATCGACGAGTACATGGACACCACGAAGTTCGCCGCCTGGATGGGCCAAGAGACGGGCCGCGAGAGGGGACTTGCCGCCGATGCGTAAGGACTGGCAGACGCTCGAGTTGTGCGACCGCTTCTTCGACGCGCTCGAGCGACGCGACTACGACACGGTCGAGAGTTGCTACGCGCCCGAGATCGTGGTCTGGCACAGCCACGATCAGCTGTACGAAACGCGCGAGTCGAACCTGGCCATGCTCAAACGCGGCATGCAGACGAATCCGAAGACGCGTTACAAGAACCGGCGCGTGCGGGTGTTCGAAGGTGGCTTCGTGCAGCAGCACACGATCTATGTCACCTACGAGAGCGGCTTCGTCGGGCAGATGGACGTGTGCTTCGTCGGCTACGTGCGCGACGGCAAACTCAGCCGCATCTACGAGTACTTCGACACCGGCCAGATCGGGAAGTTCCTCCCGCCGCGAGACAAGAAAGCAGGCAGCTAATGGCGCATCACATCGACATCGGCATCGTCGTGAAGGACCCGGACGCCTGCGTCCCGTTCTACCGCGACGTGCTCGGCCTCAAGTTCCTCTTCGACTTCGACCTGCCGACGGGCTCGCACATGTGGCAGTTCGCCGTGGGCGAGTGCGTGGTGAAGCTGGTGAAGCACAAGGAGACGCCGAGTGCGGCCAACCCGCCGGGCGGCTCGGCCGGCGGGACGGGTCTGCGCTACTGGACGATGGGCGTCGACGACATCGATCTCGCCATCGCACCCGCCGTCGAGGCCGGTTCGCCTGTCCCATTGCCCGTTACGCAACTTATGCCGGGAATTCGTATCGCCATGATCGAGGATCCCGAAGGAAACGTGGTCGAGCTTCTCGAACAACAACGAGCCGGCTAATGAGCGATTCGGGGGGACCGCCCGTAGCCGGACTCGTCGAGCGAGTAGCGGCGCTGTTGCCGATGATCGCCTCGAAGTCATTCGAGGCGGAGGCGCAGCGCCGCCCGCTCGACGAAGTGATCGAGGCGCTGAAGGAGACCGGCGTGTTCCGCTCCTTCGTGCCGAAACGCTACGGCGGCTACGAGATCGACATGGCGACGTACCTCGACATCGGCATCGCCGTCGCCACCGCCGACCCGTCGATGGGGTGGATCACCACCTTCTACATGGAGCACAACTGGCTCATCACCATGTTCGCCGAGGAGCTCCAGGACGAGATCTTCGGGCGCCGGCCCTACGTGCTCGCGCCCGGCAGCGTGAACCCGTCGGGCCGCGCCACGGCCAACGACGACGGCACGTTCACGTTGACGGGTCAGTGGAGTTTCGGCACCGGCATCTGTCACGCCGATTGGGCGTTGCTCAGCGGCAAGATCGAAGGCGACGCGACGGAGATGGCGCGCAACTTCCTCGTGCCCGTCGGCGAGGTCGAGGTGAAGGACACGTGGCACGTCGACGGCATGGCCGCCACCGGTAGCCGCGACATCGTGGCGAACGCGGTGACGGTGCCGGCGCGGCGCGTGTCGCTCATGCCGCCGCCCCACGTGCTGGCCAAGCCGGGCGATCCGTATTTGTTGCGGATCCCGATCCCGCCGTTTCTGTCCATCACCGCGGCCATGCCGGCGGTGGGTGCGGCCAAGCGCGCCCTCGAACTGTTCGAGCAGCGGCTGTTCGACCGCGTCATGTTCGGGACGCGCAAGACCCAGTCGGCGCGCGTGCCCACGCAGGTGCGATTGGCCAACCTGCGCGTCGAAGTCGACCACGCCGAGACGCTGCTGCGCGCCGCCGGCGACCGCATCCAGGCGCACGCGGACGGTGTCATCGACCTCGACCAGGTGGCGCAGCTCGAGTTGCGTCTCGGCATCGCCCACATCGTGCGGCGCTGCCGCGACATCGTGCGTGACGTCATGCAGTCGAGCGGCGCGTCGGCGCACTACCTCGACAACGAGCTGCAGCGGCTGCACCGCGACATCCACATGATCTGTGCCCACACCGTCTTCGACGTCGACCTCGTCGCCGAGGGGGTCGGGCGCGCCCTGGTCGCCCAGCACGAAAACTGACCCTTGCGCGGCTGTGCGTCGCGTGGTGAGGTAGCCGAGCCACTCCCCGTCATTCCTTTCTGACCGGGAGTTCTCCATGTCTTCGCAGCAGTTCCGGCGCGTGGCGCTGGCCGGCGCCATCACGGCGCTTCTCGTCGCGTGCCTGCCCAACGGCACGCCCAAAGTGGCGGCGGCCACCGCGTGTCCCAGCACCATCTCGTTCGGCACGACCGTGGCGTGCTCACTCGCCGCGAAGGGCGAGGTCGACGGCTTCGCCCTGAGAGCGTCGGCGGGCGACGTCGCCTACGTGCACGCCACCGGTGCCGCCGGGTCGGGCCTCGAGATGGACCTCGACGTACGCGACGCTGCGGGCAAGACGGTGTGCTCGGCTACCGCCGGGCCGAGCACCGAAGCCGTCTGCCGCTTGGCCTCTGCCGGTCGTTACACCGTGTCGGTGTTCGACTCGGGCAGCGACGACGTCGGCGGCTACCGCCTCGAGGCCCAGCGCGTCAATCGACCCGTCGGTGGGTTGGCGTTGGCCATGGCGCGGCCGCGGCAGGGTCTCATCGCCGTCGCCGGCGAGAACGACTGGTACACGTTCTCCGGTGCCGCCAACGCCCTTATGGTGGCGCGGGCAACCGTCGTCGGCACCTCCGTCATGGAGGCCGACCTCGACGTGTTCGCGCCCAACGGCGACGTCGTGTGCGCCACCCGCGCCGGCGTCACCGCGCAAGCCACGTGCACGCTGCCCAGCACGGCGAGCTACACGCTGCGCGTCGACGACTCTGCCGACGACGACACGGGTGCGTACGCGGTGACGATCCGTCCTGAGTGCACGATCAACGGGACGAGCGGTGCCGACACCATCACCGGCACGCAGGGCCCCGACGTCATCTGCGCCCTCGGCGGCAACGACAAGGTCGCGGGCGGCGCCGGCGACGACATCATCATCGGGGGAACGGGCGACGACGTACTCGACGGTGGCGCTGGGGCCGACGTGTTCCTCTCCGACCGCGTGGCCGACGGGGCCGACACGATCACCGGTGGCACGGCTACCGACGTGTTGTCCTATGCCGAACGGTCGGCGCCGATCTCGGTCGACGCCGACGTGCAGGCCGACGACGGCGCGGCCGACGAACACGACGACGTGCGCGCCGATGTCGAGACCATCCTCGGCGGTGCGGGCAACGACCACCTGGTCGGTAGCTCGCTCAAGAACATCCTCGTGGGCGGCTTCGGCGACGACGCGCTCGACGGCGGCAGCGGGGACGACACCTTCGTCGCCAACCCTGACCTCGACGGCGCCGACTCGTTCGTGGGTGGCGCCGGGCGCGACCTCGTCACGTGGTCCGAGCGCACCGCGCCCATCTCGGCGGACCCTGACGGCACCGCGGACGACGGAGCCACGGGTGAGCGCGACAACGTCGGCACTGACGTCGAGATGCTCACCGGTGGCCTCGGCAACGACACGCTGACCGGGGGCGCGGGCGACAACGTCATCAGCGGTGGTTCCGGCGATGACGTCATCGACGGGGGCGCCGGCAACGACGTCCTCTCGGGCGACGCCGGCGCCGACACCTTCGTCGTGCACGCGGCCGACGGCGCCGACACCATCGCCGGTGGCACCGCCGTCGACTCGATCAGCTACGCGGGCCGGGCCGCGCCCGTCTCCGTCACGCTCGACGGCGTGGCGAACGACGGCGAGGCCAACGAGCACGACAACGTGAAGGCCGACGTCGAGAACGTGACCGGCGGGTCGGGCGGCGACACCCTCACGGGCAGCCCGGCGGCGAACCGGCTCGACGGCGGCGCCGGCAACGACACGCTGCACGGCGGCGCGGGCAACGACACGCTCATCGGCGGTGCGGGCTACGACACCCTCGACGGCGGCGACGGCATCGACCGCTGCGACCCCGGCGCCGACGGCGCCCAGGTCACCTACTGCGACCAGGCGGCCTGACCATCCTCTTCCGATCCTCCTCCGAACTGGGCGTGCCAGCTCGTGCTGCGCACGAGCGGGCGCGCCCAGAACGGGGTTGGGAGTAGAACGGTCGCATGGACCGACTGGTGATTCGTGGGGGAACGGTGGTCGACGGGACGGGCGCGCCGGGCTACGCCGCCGACGTTGCCGTCGAGGCTGACCGCATCGTCGAGATCGGACCGAACCTGTCGGGCGACGACACGCTCGACGCGTTGGGCTGCGTCGTCGCGCCCGGATTCGTCGACATCCACACGCACTACGACGCGCAGGTGTTCTGGGACCCGGCGCTCACGCCGTCGAGCTTCCACGGCGTCACCACCGTCGTCGCCGGCAACTGCGGCTTCAGCCTCTCGCCGACGCGACCCGTCGACCGCGACCTCGTCGGGCGCACGATGGAGAAGGTCGAGGACATGGACCCGGAGTGCCTAGCGGAGGGCATCCCGTGGGACGAGTTCGAGACGTTCCCGCAGTATCTCGACTGTGTGCGCCGCCGCGGCAGTGCCCTCAACTTCGCCGCTTACATCGGCCACACGCCGGTGCGGCTCTACGTGATGCGCGAGGACGCGTCGGATCGCGCCGCCAAGCCCGACGAGATCGCCGAGATGGTCGGCCTCGTCGAAGAGGCGATGGACGCTGGCGCGGCGGGCTTCGCCACCAGCCGCGCCATCACCCACCTCGGCGCCGACGGCCGACCGATCCCGAGCCGCGTCGCCGAGCGCGAGGAGCTCGAGGCGTTGTTCGGCGCCGTCGGTCGCAGCGGCCGCGGCGTCGTGGCTGTCAACGGCGGCGAAGGCTTCGGCTTCACCGACTGCTACAAGGTGCAGCCGCAGATCGGCGCGCCCATCACGTACACCGCGCTGCTCACGTTCCCGGGCGGCGGCCATATGAAGGCGGTCGACATCCATCGGCGGAACCGCGAGCAGGGCGCCGACGTGTGGCCCCAGGTGAGCTGCCGCCCGCTGTCGTTCTCGATGACGATGGTCGAGCCCTTCACCCTCAACACCAACCCGGTGTTCGCCCAGCTGTCGGGGGCGTCGCTCGACGACCGCCGCGCCGCCTTCGCCAACCCGGCGTGGCGCGACCAGGTCAACGCCGCGTGGACGCTGCCGCCGCGGTGGCAGACCTTCGAGATCATGGAGTCGGCCAAACACCCCGAGCTCGTGGGGCGCACCGTCACCGACATCGCCGCCGCCCGCGGCGCCGAGCCGCTCGACGTCCTGCTCGACCTCGCCGTCGACGACCTCGAAGGGCTCCGGGTCAAGACGATCATCGCCAACGACGACGAGGAGGGCATCAGCGTCCTACTCAACGAGCCGGGCTGCGCCCTCGGGCTCTCCGACGCCGGCGCCCACGTCGGCCAGCTGTGCGACGCGCCCCTGCCCACCGACCTGCTCGGCCCCTGGGTCCGCGACAGACAAGTGATGTCGCTGGAGAAGGCGGTGCACAAGCTCACGCAGGAACCGGCGAACCTGTTCGGCTTCGCGGGTCGCGGCGTGCTGCAACCCGGTGCCTACGCCGACATCGTCGTGTTCGACCCGGCGACGGTTGGGCCGGGTCCGCTGCGCCGTGTCCGCGACTTCCCGGCCGACACGGCGCGCCTGACCGCGGATGCCCCCACCGGCATGCGCCACCTGCTGGTCAACGGCACGGCGACGCGCATCGACGAAGCACAACGCGCGGTGCGCGCCGGGCGCGTCGTCAGCCCGAGCCGGCGCGGCTGACCAGCGCGTCGAGCAGCGGCACCTGCCCGCCGAGGAGTTTCACTCGGGCGACCTCGATCGTGGCCCACATCGCCCGGTCGACTTCGGGGAATGACTGCCGGCGGCCCGAGCGCGGCGGCCACTCCATCTCGAACTCATTGCTGGTGATGGCGCTGACCTCCGCGTCGCCCGCCACCGCGAACGCGTGCACCCGCTTGCCGCCCGCCTGGAGCACCTCGCCGAGGTCGACGACGTCGCCGGCAGGAGGTGGTTGACCGAGCTCTTCGGCGAACTCGCGCCGCGCGACTGTGAGCGGGTCCTCGCCGTCGACGTACTCGCCCTTCGGCAACGACCACGCCCCGTCGTCCTTCTTGGCCCAGTACGGGCCGCCCGGATGCACGATCAGCACCTCGAGTTCCTCGCCCGTCCGGCGGTAAACGAGCAGCGCCGCGCTCTGCTTGGCCATGTGGTGAGTTTCGCCGACGGTCGCAGCATTGGGCGCGGGAGGTGGCGGCGCGCCAGTTTGCGTCGTAACGACGCGGCAGCCCGCCCGATAGGGGTCACGGGCGTCGAAGGCGGAGATGTCGATGCCACCAATCGCCTGCGCCATGCCCTCGATGAGTCCGAGATGAAGTCGGCACACGACGTCGCTTGCCTCGGCCGCGGCGTCTGCCAGCGGGCATGTTCGCAACACGACGTTGGCGCCGCCGTCCTCGCGTTGGACGACGACGGGGTCGAAGCCACCGCGTCGCAGTTGCGCGGCCAGGGCGTCCACCGGTGTGTCGGTTGTCGGCGACGCCGTTGCCGCGCCCGCGGCGCGGCCGACGGCCTCGGGGGATTCCCCGCGGCTGACGACGCGTGCGAGCAGGGTCGCGGTGCGCCGGTAGGGGTCTTCGTTCGCTCCGGCGGCCGGCCGGTACACGAGGCGCGGGCGCCCGCGCGCGTGGCGTTCCTCCTGTGCCTCGGTGACGAGTCCGGCGCGGACGAGGAGGGCGAGGTGCTTGCGCACCGCGTTCTGCGTGAGCCGTAATGCGCCGGCGAGTTCGGCCACAGTCACGTCGCCGGAAGCGGCGTCGACGATGCGCACGATTTCGCGGCGCGTCGTGTGGCCCAGCGCACGGGCTTGGTCCTCGCTGAGACGCGCAACGGTCATCACCCGTGACGGTACGGATATTTCCACCTTGTGGTGGAGATAAGGGTCGTTTGGCCCGCCACCTGGGACCTGCGGCCCCTACCTCGCCGCGGGGCGGCAACCGACGATGGCTATACGAACGAACGAGGAGGCCCTCGATGACGCAGACCGCACTTCCGCCGCGCCGCGACGGAAACAACGGCGCCGGCAACAGCACCGGCACCGGCAACGCCCCGGAGGTCGAAACCCAACTCCGCGCGCTCCGAGACGAGATCGACCACGGGCGCGACGTGCAAGGCGCGTGGATGCTGTTCACGATCGGCCTCGCCGTCATGGCGATGCTCGTCGCGCTGGTCGCGGGTTACGCGGCGATCCGGCATACGACGGGTCGCGCGTCGGCACCCTCGACGGGCACTTCGTCGCAGTCGTTGCCGGCCACCGCGAAGGTGAAGCTCAGCGAGTTCGCCCTCACGCCGAACACCGTCACGGTCGCCGAAGGCGCCACCCTTACGGTGACCAACGGCGGCACCGTCGAGCACAACCTCGCCATCAAGGGTCAGACGGCGGCCACCGCCATGCTGAAGCCCGGCGACTCGGCCAAGCTGTCACTCGCGGGCCTGGCGCCCGGGATGTACACGATGTTCTGCGCCGTTCCCGGTCACGAGGCCGCCGGCATGACCGCCATGCTGCACGTCGGCAACGTGGCGACCGCCACGGCGACAAAGGGATCCGCCGCCAAGGACGCCACCATCGATTTCAACGCCATGCCCAAGGCGAACTGGCACGCGTTCGACCCGACGTTGCAGCCGAGTGACGGCGGCTCGGTTCACGACGTCACGTTCCACACCACCGACAAGCTGATGGAAGTGGCGCCGGGCGTGAAGCAGCTGATGTGGACGTTCAACGATCAGGTTCCCGGCCCGACGCTGCGCGGCAAGGTCGGCGACGTGTTCAACGTGACGCTGGTGAACGACGGCACGATGGGCCACTCGATCGACTTCCACGCCTCGAAGGTTTCGCCGAGCGTCCAGATGCGCACGATCAATCCGGGTGAGTCGCTCGTGTACCAGTTCAAGGCCGGCTACGCCGGCATCTTCATGTACCACTGCGGCACCGCCCCCGCGCTGCACCACATCGGCAACGGCATGTACGGCGCCGTCATCATCGACCCACCGGCGCTCGACCCCGTCGACCACGAGTACGTCATGGTGCAGTCCGAGCTCTACCTCGGTCCGCAGGGTCAGCCGGGCGACCTGGCGAAGATGCAGGCGGTCAAGCCGGACGCCGTGGTCTTCAACGGCTACGTGAATCAGTACAAGTTTTCGCCGATCAAGGTCAACGCCGGCGATCGCGTGCGGGTGTGGGTCCTCGACGCCGGACCGTCGGAGAACTCGTCGTTCCACATCGTGGGCACGATCTTCGACACCGTCTACAAGGAAGGCGACTACACGTTGCGCCCGGGTCCGGGTCACGGCGGTTCGCAGGCGCTCGACCTCCAGCCGGCCCAGGGCGGCTTCGTCGAGTTCACCCTCGACGACGACGGCAGCTATCCGATGGTGACGCACAAGTTCGCCAACGTCATGAAGGGCGCGCTCGGGCTATTCCAAGTCGGCGACGCCGCTCCGATGAGTCACTGAGGTAACGACGCGAACGCCGTCAAACGAACTGGCGCTCGAGGCGCCGATCGGGGATCAGCCAGATCAGCGCCACGGTGACGTACAGCGCCACCGCGATCCAATGGTTCACGAACGCCAGTGGAATCGCCGACGCGTACAGCACGGGCGACGCCTTGCCCTTGAGGTCGCGCCCGAGTGCGGCGGCGAGGACCGAGTCGTGTCCGTCGACGCGCACGATCATCGTCTGCAGCAAGTAGTAGGCGAGGGCCGCACCGAGGGCGACGACGCCGTAGACGGCGGCCGGCGTGCGGGCGAAGTGGTTCTCGCCCATCCACTCCGTCACGAACGGGAACAGCGACAGCCAGAACAGCAGATGCAGGTTGGCCCACAGGATGCCGCCGCTCACGTGCGTCGTCGCGTGCAACAGGTGGTGGTGGTTGTTCCAGTAGATGCCGAGGTACACGAAGCTCAACACGTAGCTGAAGAACACCGGTACGAGCGGGCGCAGGGCGTGGAGGTCCTGGCCCTTCGGCACGTGCAGTTCCAGCACCATGATCGTGATCAGGATCGCGATCACGCCGTCGCTGAACGCTTCCATCCGCCCCTTGTGCACGCCGCAGTTCTAGTGCTCGTGCAGCGCCAGCAGCTTCGCCTGGCCCGTCCACGGGTGCTTGCCGGCGAGCCACTTCTGCGTCCACGCATATGACGCGTCAATCAGTTCGCGGGTGTGGGAAAAGTCGAGCGGCGTCGTGGCGATCGGGCACAGCGGCGGGATGAGGCGCAGGTCGACGACCGACTCGTAGCGGGCGACGTCGACGGCGAGACGCTGGTTGATCGTCAACGTCAAGGCATGGAGGGCAATGGACAAGGCGCCGCGGGGCGGTTTGTCGAGCGAGCAGGCGTAGCCGGTGGGCAGCACCCACACGACGTCGGCGCCGAGGTCAACCGCATCGGCGATCGGCGTGTTGTTGACCACGCCGCCGTCGATGAGCGCCTTGCCGTCGATCATGACCGGCGGGAACACGCTCGGGATGCTGGCGCTGGCGGTGATCGCTTCGAGGGCGTCGCCCGTCGACAAGCGGGAGTCCTTGCCCGTCAGCAGATCCGTCGCCACGACGTGCAGCGGGATCGGTGCGTCCTCGAGGCGTGCGAAGTCGAGATGGGCGCTGATGAGTCGCCGCAACCCCGCAGCCGACACCAGGCTTTGGCGGCGGCCGACGAAACCGAGCAGTCCCTGGCCGAGCTGGCGTGGGAACACGTCGCGCGCTTTGAGCGACGACCACAGGTCGGCGAGTGCTTGCACGCCGACGAAATCCGGGCGGGAAGCAATCCACGCGCCGTTGATCGCACCGACGGAGGTCCCGACGATCATGTCGGGGCGCTCGCCCCGCTCGGCCAAGGCCAGCAGCATGCCGACCTGGACCGAGCCGAGGCTCGCACCTCCGGAGAGGACGAACGCGGTGGTCACCCTCTCATTGTTGTTGCTGGGACTAGGCCGTCGGCGAGGTGGACGCCGCCGGGGGCTGACCGCCACCACCGTGACCCATGCCGCCGGCGGGGCCGGACTCGGTCGAGGTCACGTTGAAGTCCTTGTCGAACTTCACGGTGACGGGGTTGCCCGAGGCGTCGAGCATGTGCGCCTCGTAGGCATCACCGTCGGCGTCGGTCTCGACCCGCTGGATCGTGCCGCCGGGCACGGCCTTGAGCGCCGCGGCCGTGGCCTTCTCGGCGTCCGTGCCGGTGAGCAGCGTCTCGGTGATGCCGTTGGCAACGTGGTGCGCCTGGCTCGGGTCGAAGTTCGGCGGCGCCTGCCCACTCGGAGTGGCGGTGCCGTTGGTGGAGCTGGGAGCGGTGGTGGTGGTGTTGGTCGCGGCCGACGCGGACCCGTTGATGAGAGCCGCGCCGAATGCGCCACCCGCCATCGTCGAGACCACGAGAGCGCCGCCGATTACCGCCTTGCGGAGGGGGTTCATGGTTCGGATAACTCCTTGATCGGTGCGCCCGGTCGTTCCGGGCACAGGACAAGGATCGGTTCCGAACCTCTGACGGGCGTGAGCGCTATCTGGGAATTCACCCAGATTCGCCGCCTGCGATCAGGTCGCCGCCGCGCCCATGCAGCGCCGCAACGCGTTCGACAGCGCGGTGCGGTCGATCGGCTTCGCGAGGTAGTCGTCCATGCCTTCGGCGAGGCAGCGTTCACGATCTGTTGCCATGGCTGACGCCGTCATGGCGACGATCGGCGTGTGCCGGTCGGTCTCGCGCCGGCGGATCTCGGCGGTGGCCTCGTACCCGTCCATGCGCGGCATCTGGCAATCCATCAGCACCACGTCGTACTGCGAGCGGCTGAGCGCTTCGAGCGCTTCGACGCCGTCGATGGCGGTGTCGACGGCATAGCCGAGCTTGTCGAGCAGGGCGACGGCGACCTTGCGGTTGACGGCGTTGTCTTCGACCACGAGCACACGGCCGGCGCTCGCGGGCTGCGAAGGCGGCTTGGCGGCGTCGGTGGACTCGGTCCGCGCCGGCGCGTCGGTGATGACGAAGGCGAGGCAGTCGCGCACGGTGGCGTGCCGCAGCGGTTTGGACAGCCAGGCGTTGGCGAGCGCGGCATCGCCTCGTTCGTGTGCCGGGCTGAGCCCGATCACGCGCACGCGTCCGGCGCGGCGCAGTTCGGTCAGGGCGTCGACGTGTGACGCGTCGTCGAGTTCCGTGTCGACCATGACGACGTCGAAGCTGCGGGCGGCGAGGGCGTCGCGCGCGTAAGCCATGCCGCTCGCGCATTCGACGCTGAGCGACCAGTGTCGTAGCGCGTCGGCGAGCGCGTCGCGCAGCGAGGCGCGGCTACCGACGACGAGCACCCGCATGGGGGGCAACGTGACGCGGCGGGCCGGCTCGGCGCGGCGCGCCGGCGCCAGCGGTACGACGAAGGAGAACGTGGAGCCGTGCCCCAGGCTGCTCTCGAGGTGGATCTCGCCTTGCATGAGCTCCACGAGCTGGCGGCAGATGGCGAGACCGAGGCCGGTGCCGCCGTAGCGGCGCGTCGTCGACGAATCGGCCTGGGTGAAGGGCTCGAACAGCAGCGACTGTTGCTCCGGCGCGATACCGATGCCGTCGTCGCGCACGTCGAAGCGGACGCCGTCGCCCTCAGCGTTGCTCACGCGCACGACCACTTCGCCGCCTTCGGTGAACTTGATGGCGTTGGCGATGAGGTTCGACAGCACTTGACGCAGGCGCAGGCGGTCGCCGACGACGACGTCGGCCACGTCAGCGTCGAAGTGGGTGATCAACTCGACGCCCTTTTCGTGGGCCCGCCCGGCGAAAATGCTGACGGCGGCGTCGACGGCGAAGCGCAGGTCGAATGGCCCGCTGTCGAGGGTGAGCTTGCCCGCTTCGATCTTGGAGAAGTCGAGCACGTCGTCGATGATCGAACTGAGGCTCTCGACCGAGCCTGCCATCGTCTCGGCGTAGTCGCGTTGCTGCTGGTCGAGCCCGGTGTCGAGCAGCAGGCCCAGCATGCCGGTCACGCCGTTCATCGGCGTGCGGATCTCGTGGCTGAGATTGGCGAGGAACGCCGACTTCATGCGCGACGCCTCCTGGGCCTCGCCCAACGCGACCGTGAGTCGTTCCTGGAGTGCGCCGCGCTCCATGGCGATGTCGGCGAAAGCGCCGAGGCCGTCGATGAGGCGGAACTCACCGGGCCCGAAGAACGGCGCGTACGCGCTCGTCCAGATGACGAGCGTGCCCGTCTTCAGCTCGAACCGGTGCGCGGTGGACACTGCACTGTCGGTGCGCCCGTACTCGCCGAGCACGCGCCCGTCGCGGGCGATGAACGAACCGCCGCCGGCGCCGACGACGCGTACACACGGCGGTAACAGCACCGCCGCCATGTCGGTTTGCGTTTGTGCGCGGAACAGCGCACCCATCGCGTCTTGAAAGGCGCGACTCTCCGGACGGCGCCACAGGTCGACCATCCAGCGCGGCGGCAACAGGCCGATGAGGAACATGATCGTGGCGCCGAGGAACATCAGCTGCGTCACCAGGATGAAGTCGAGCGTCTGGGGCGTTTTGGCGACTCCCGACAACAGCGTCGCTGCCATCATCGTGCCGGCGGCCAGCGACAGCACCTGCATGCGCCGCCGCGGCACCGTCGCCTCGCCGCGGCTGTCGAGCCACATGCGCGCCGCGATCGACGCGAACAACACCGTCCACTGCACGAGGATCGCGATCCGGTAGGCGTTGAACGTCCACGCGATGGGTTGGCCGGGCAGTGGGAAGCGCGGCAGCAGAATCGTCCACCCGACGACGACCGCCGTCGTCAGCCGGGCGGCCCACCGTTCGACCACCAGCGACCGCCCGAAGCTGGTGGCGAACAGGTGGAGGAAGTAGGGGAAGAGCACGAAGATGACGAGCACGCCCTTGGCGATCCACACGAAAAGGTGCTGCGCCGCCGCCTGGGTGAGCGCCAGGCTCAGCGTCTGCAGCAGGGTGAGCGTGCCGAAGGCGGCGGCGGCGAAGCGCATGTTGCGCCGGTGCCCCCGCAGCCAGTGCCACATGCACGCCGCCGTGAGGACGACGAAGACGCCGAGATTGGCGTAGCGAGTGGCGGTGAGCGTTTGCTGAACGGTGGCAATCATCGAGGTGCGTCGCCTCAGTGTCGACTGATGACCAAATCGGTACGAAAGTCCCGAGACCACGTAGCGCGAACGGGTCAGATCCTGTGACCCGGTTGCACCGGTTCCTCAACTTTTTTTCCGGCGACGTGTCGATCTCGCCCAGCGCCGTTTGTCTCTTGGGCAAACATCTCCCAAGGAGGAACGCCATGAAGTACATGCTTTTGATCCACCAGGGCTCGGCGCCGACGCCGCGTGACCCCGAGGCCTGGGCGACGCTGTCCGAAGCCGAGCAGCAGCAGGTGTACGCCGACTACGGCGCGCTCAACCAGACGCCGGGGGTGACGCCGGGCCACGGACTCGACGCCCCGGAGACGGCCACGACCGTGCGCGTCGAGAACGGCAAGACCCTGACCACCGACGGCCCGTTCGTCGAGATGAAAGAAGCAATCAACGGGTACCTGCTGTTCGACGCCGCCGACCTCGACGCCGCCATCGAACTCGCGGCGCGCATCCCGGCGGCGCGCCTCGGCGGCGCCGTCGAAGTCCGGCCGGTTATGGAGTACTAGGGATTCTCGAACGCGTCTACCGCGAGCAGTGGGGGCGAGTCGTCGCCACGCTGGTCGGCCTCCACGGCGCCTTCGACCTCGCCGAGGAGGCCGTCCAGGAGGCCTTCGCCATTGCGGCCGAACGCTGGCCCCGCGACGGCGCGCCCGACAACCCGCGGGCGTGGCTGGTGGCCACGGCGCGCAACCGCGCCGTCAACCGCATCAACCGCGAACGCCGCTTCGCCGACAAAGCGCACCTGCTCGTGAGCGACGACCACGCCGACATGACGCCTGATTCCGCCATCCGCGACGAGCGACTCGAGCTGATCTTCGCCTGCTGCCATCCGGCGCTCGCCCTCGACGCCCAGGTGGCGCTGGTGCTGCGCACCCTCGGCGGCCTGTCGACCGAGGACATCGCCCGCGCCTTCCTCGTCGCCGAACCGACCATGGCGCAGCGCCTGGTGCGGGCGAAGCGCAAGATCCGCGCCGCCGGCATCCCGTTCCGCGTCCCGCCCGATCACCTGCTGCCCGACCGGCTGGCGGCGGTGCTCGGCGTCATCTATTTGATCTTCAACGAGGGCTACAGCGGCCGGGTCGACCTGGCGACGGAGGCGTTGCTGCTCGGCGAGGCGCTCATCGAGCTGATGCCCGACGAGCCCGAGGTGCGCGGCTTGTTCGCCTTGATGCTGCTGCTCCACGCCCGGCGCCGCGCCCGCCACGACGACAAGGGCGACGTGGTCGCGCTCGCCGACCAGGATCGGTCGCGCTACGACGCGGCGGAGATCGCACGTGGCCGAGAGGAACTGGACCGGGCGCTGGCGCTGCTCGGCCGCGGTCCCTACGTCGTACAGGCCGCCATCGCGTCGCTGCACGCCGCGCGCGAACCCGACTGGGCCCAGATCGCGGCGCTGTACGCCGAGTTGTCCCGGCTCACGCAGTCGCCCGTCGTCGAGCTCAACCGCGCCATCGCGGTGGCGGAAGTCGACGGGCCGGCGGCCGCCCTCGCCATCGTCGAGGAACTCGACCTCGCCGGCTACCGCTACTTCCACGCGGCGCGTGCCGACCTCCTGCGTCGCCTCGGTCGCACCGACGAAGCCGCCGCCGCCTACCGCGCCGCCCTCGACCTCACCGCCGACGACACCGAACGCCGCTTCCTCACCCGCCGCCTCGCCGAACTCACCTAACCCAACAGTTTTTGTGTCCTCAGATCGGGTCTTGCGGGTCTGGGGACGCAAAAACCGGAGGGAGTTGGGGTTGTTACCGAACTGTGGATGCGGCGTACCCCGCATGTGGGGGGGCTGTGGAAGGGACCTTCGTACCTTGCTCCCCATCGGGTCGAGCGGCCCGCTCAGACCAAAAGCCCTTAGGAGAGGACCCCACAATGAACAAGCGCAACATCACCACCGCCACCGAAGCAGTTTCCCGCAGCGCCAAGTGGCGCAAGGCCCTGATCCCGCTGACCACGCTGGCCGCCGCCGGCGCGCTGGCCATCGGTTCGGGCGCGAACTTCACGTCGAACTCGGCCAACGCCGCCAGCGTCGTCGCCTCCGGCTCGCTGACCCAGTCCAACAGCAAGTCGGCCGCCGCGATCTTCAACGTCACCAACCTCAAGCCGGGCGACACCGCCAGCGGTGACGTCACCATCACCAACACCGGCTCGCTGCCGGCGGTGTTCTCGGTGACCGAGACGGCGACCAACGGCTTCACCGACAAGACCAACCTCGTGATGACCGTCACGCAGGGCTCGACGACCGTCTGGACCGGCACGTTCGGCACCATGGGCACCCAGGCCCTCGGTACCTTCGCCGCCGGCGAAGCCCGCACGTACCACTTCTCGAGCCAGCTCAAGTCCACCGCCGGCAACGCCGAGCAGGGCAAGAACGCTTCGGCTTCCTACAGCTGGGATGCCGCCCAGACCTCGACGGCCGCCAACGTGAACCAGCCTGCCGCCACCCCGGCGAACGCCACGGCCGCCAACTAACCCCCCCAACACACAAATCCCCCCACACAAGATGCCCAGTCCTCACCGCTCTGACGCCGAAACCACAGGTCGGCTTCTGCGGTGGGGGCTGGGCATTCTTGGTGCGCTCGTCGTGTTCATGGCCCTTCCCGGTGTGGGATGGGCCTTGTTCACGTCCAACTCCACGAACACCTCGTCGGTGAGCTCCGCCATCGACTGGACGCCCCCGACCGTCACGCTCGCCGATCCCGGCGACGCCATTCGCGGCACCGTCACGCTGAGCGCGTCGGCGTCGGACGCGGAGACGGACGTCAAGAACGTCGTCGTCGCGTGGGCGCCGAGTGGCACCACGGGCTGGACGACGATCTGTACGGACTCGACGAGCCCGTACACGTGCTCGTTCAGCACCACCGGCCTGGCCGAGGACGACGTCGACCTGCAGGCCACGGCCACCGACAACGCCGGTTACACCGCCACGTCGCTGGTCGAAGGCGTCCTCGTCGACAACACCGCTCCCGCCGGCTCGCTCGACAGCATTCCGAGTCCGATCAGCGGCGTCGTCACCATCTCGGCGACGGCCACCGACGGCGAGTCGGGCGTCGCCAGCGTCGCCATCCAGCGAGCGCCGAGCGGCTCTACCAACTGGACCACGATCTGCACGTCGTTCGCCGTGCCTTTCGGCTGCCGATTCGACTCCACCCAGGTGACCGACGGTGCCTACGACTTCCGGGCGATCGTCACCGACGTCGCCGGCAACCCGACGACCACCGCGACCGTCAAGAACCGCATCGTCACCAACACGATCGTCGAGTCGGTGTCGGTCAACGACCCGGGCGCCTACCTGCGGGGCACGGTCTCGATCAACGCCAACGCCAACGCCTCCGTCGGCGTCGTCTCGATCAAGCTCCAGCGCCAGACGACGGGGTCGAGCACGTGGGTCGACCTGTGCACCGACACGACGGCGCCCTACAGCTGCCCCTGGGACACCACGACGGTCACCGACGGCGGGTTCAGCTTCCGGGCGATCCTCACCGACACGCTCGGCCTGACGACGACCTCGGCCACCGTCGGCCCGTCGCTGGTCGACAACACGGCGGTGCGGGGCACCGACGTCCATGCCGCTGCCGGCGGCCAGGCCGGCAAGCTGAGCTCGGGCGACACGCTCACGCTCAGCTACAGCGAGACGATGAAGCCGAGCACCGTGCTCGCCGGCTGGACCGGCACGTCGACGCCGGTCGTCGTACGCCTGCGGGACGGCCTCACCCTCGGCCTGACCACCAACGACGACACCCTCGACGTGTTCACCTCCAGCGCCTACACGACGGCGGTCAACCTGGGTTCGGTGAACCTCAAGGGCAACTACGTCAAGAACAACAAGGTCGTCCCGTTCAACGCCACCATGGTCCAGAGCGGATCGACGATCACCATCACGCTCGGTTCGGCCATCAGCAACGCCGGTCAGCTGCGCACCGTTGCGTCGGCCACGATGGTGTGGACGCCAGCGAGCACGGCGACGGATCTCGCGGGCAACAAGTGCTCGACGGCGCCGGTGACGGAGTCCGGATCCAAGGATCGCGACTTCTAACCCGTATCCTTACGACCGGGATGGCGGTCAAGTTGTTGCTGGTCGAAGACGACGACGGGATCGCGGCGCCGCTGCAGCGGGCGCTCGCCCGCGAGGACTACGACGTCACGCGCGCGCCGACGGGCGCTGACGCCCTCGCCGCCATCGCCGGCGACGCCCCACCCCAGCTCGTCATCCTCGACCTCGGCCTACCCGACATCGACGGTCTCGACGTGTGCCGCCAGGCGCGCGCCGGAGGGTTCGACGGCGCCATTCTCATCCTGACGGCCCGCGGCGACGAGCTCGACCGCGTCGTCGGGCTCGACACCGGCGCCGACGACTACATGAGCAAGCCCGTCGCCCTCGCCGAGCTGCTGGCGCGGGTGCGGGCGTTGCTGCGCCGCTCCGGACGGGTGCCGACCGAACCCGCCAGCGCCACCGACGCCGCGGCCCCGGCGACGATCGACGGGTTGCGCGTCGACGAGGGGAGCCGCCGCGTGTTCGTCGGAGCGGCCGAAATGCACCTTTCGGCCAAAGAGTACGACCTGCTGGCCCTACTGGCGCGCGACGCCGGCAAGGTCGTCACACGCGAGCGGATCATGGACGAGGTGTGGGACGAGCACTGGTTCGGCTCGACGAAGACACTCGACGTGACGCTCGGCCGTCTCCGTTCCAAGCTGGCCGATGCGGCGGCGCCCGTTGAGGTCGTCGCGGTGCGCGGCGTCGGGTTCCGCCTCGAGTCCAGCGCCGGATGAGCGACGAGCGCGACATCCTCGCCGACGCGTCGCACCAGCTGAAGACGCCGCTCGCCGCACTGCGCCTGCGCCTCGAGGACATGTCGCTGTGGCACGAGGCCGGCCCGTCGCTGCGTGACGAACTGCTCGAGTGCGTCAAGGAGGTCGACCGCCTGACCGGCATCGTCGAGGACATCCTGGCGCTGTCGCGCGCCGGCGAGGACCCCGAGATCACCAGCGTGGATCTGTCCGACGCCGCGGCGAGCGCCGTCGCCCGTTGGCGCAAGCTGTTCGCCGACAAGGAGCGGACGCTGCGATTCCACGCCCCGCCCGAACCGGTGGTGATCACCACCGCCCCGCGGCCGCTGCTCCAGGTGATCGACGTGCTGCTGGAGAACGCCCGCAACCACGGCGCTGGCGAGGCGTCGGTGGAGGTGCTGGCGACGGCGACGCACGGGTTGCTGCACGTCGGCGACGAGGGCCGCCTCGAGCCGGCCGTCATGGACCGCATGTTCGAGCGCACGTACCGGTCGGCCACGAGCGCCGGTTCGGGCATCGGCCTCGCCCTCGCCCGCACCATCGTCGACGCCACCGGCGGGCGCCTGCGGGTGTCGAACGCCGATCCGACGTGCTTCGAACTCAGCTTCCGGTTGGCGTGACCGGGCGAACTGTTACCGAACTGTGGATGAGGCGTTGGTGACGCGAGCGACCGATTTCCGCAGACTTGGGACATGGCAAAAACGCGTCGCATCCTGGGCTGGACCGCCTGGCTCGCCGTCATGGGCGCCATCGCCGCGCTGGTCGTGCCCAACTTCCTCGGCTACGACCGGTATGTGATCGTGAGCGGTTCGATGACGGGCACCTTCAACCAGGGCAGCGTCATCTTCGACAAGCCCAAGCCGACGGCCGATCTGAAGGTGGGCGACATCATCACCTACACGCCGCCGGCGCCGACGGGTATCAACCACCTCGTGTCGCACCGCATCCACTCGATCAAGCTCGCCGACGACGGCGTGACCCGCGTGTACCGCACCAAAGGTGACGCCAACCCCGGCGCCGATCCGTGGACCTTCGCGTTGAACGCGCCGACGCAGAACGTCGAGCACTTCTCGGTGCCCTACGTCGGCTACGCGCTGATGGCGCTGTCGAACCCGCACATCCGCATGGCCCTCATCGGGTTGCCGGCGGCGGTCATCGCGCTGATGGCGTTGATGGACGTCTTCGACATCGCCGTGCCATCCTTGCGCCGACGCGTACGGACGGCGTAGATGACGATGACCGGTTGGCCCCTCGACTCGCGGCAGCGCCTCTTGGCCCTTGAGGAAGTCGACGTCTTCCCCGGGGCGCCGTCGCCTACCTTCGCCGTGTACGCCAAGCTCGTGGCGCGGGTCCTCGACGTGCCGACGGCGCTGGTGTCGTTCGTCTCCGAGGATCGCCAGTTCTTTCCCGCGCTCGTCGGTCTCGCCGAGCCGTGGGCGACGCGGCGCCAGACGCCACTGTCGATGTCGTTCTGCCAGCACGTCGTCACCACCGACGCCGACCTCGTCGTCACCGACGCCGTCAACGACGAGCGGGTGAAGGACAACCTCGCCATCGACGAGCTCGGCGTTCGCGCCTACCTCGGCGTGCCGATGCGCGCCCCCGGCGGCGAAACCCTCGGATCGTTGTGCGCCATCGACAGCCGCCCCCGCCAGTGGACCGACAACGATGTCGCCACGATGCACGACATCGCCGATGCGCTGATGACGACGATCGCGTGGCGCACCAGCGAGCACCGCGCCGCCTGCCTGGCGTCCACCGCGTCGCACGAGCTGCGCACGCCGCTGACCCGTCTGCGTTTCGAACTCGAAGAGCTCGGCCATTCCGTCGCCGTCGACGCCGCGGTCCGCCACCTCGCGGACGTTTCCGACGCCGTGGACCAGGTGGCCAACGCCGTGAGCCGCGACCGCGTTCGGGCGCGCGAACTCAAAGTCGACCTGCTGACGGTGTGCCGTGACGTGGCGTCGCAGCGGTCGCTCAGCGCCGCGCCGCTGCGGGTCGAGGGCGTCCCCACCGTCGTGCGTTCGCTGCCGGCGATCGTGCACCACGTCATCGCGTTGCTCGTGGGTGCGGCCGCTGAGCAACCGGTGGGTCTGGTCGTCGGCGGCAACGACACCGTCGGTCGCGTCCAGATGTTGAGTGCGGCGCCGCTCGCCGATCCGTCGGTGATCGAGCCAACGCGCCAGCTGCTCGTCGAACAACTCGGCGGCCGGCTCCTCGAGCGCCCGTCGCCCGAGGTCGCCCTCGAAGTAATCCTGCCGCGTTAGGCGACGGACGCCGCGAGGTGACTCGCCAGGTCGCCGGTGTCGGCGGAGGCGCCGTGAATGAAGGTCGAGCGGCGGCGGCGGAGGAGTGGGAGCCCAAGGACGTACACACCCGGTGCGTCCTGCACTACTCCGCCGTCGTGCTTGATCCGACCGTGGTGGTCGAACACCGGGAGTTCGAGCCACGAATAGTCGGGCTGGTAGCCCGTCGCCCACACGATCGTCTGGATCTCGCCGCCGCGTAGGTCGATACCAAGGCACGGCGTCGCGTCGAGCGCCGTGGGTTCGGGCCGCAATGCGTCGTCGCGCGTGAAGCCGGCGAATTCGTCGATCGTGTTGAGCAGCCGGTGCATCTTGAGATCGGACAGCTTCGCGATATTGCCGAGCGAGCCGGCGAAGTGGGCGCGGCCGTCGACGATGGTGCTCAGCTTGCCGACGACGCGCACGCCGATGGTGCGCAGCGAGTTGAGGTCGAGCGACGCCTTCTCGGGCGTGCCGATGAGCTGCGGCGACGGCAGGTGGCGGGCGCGCACGAGGTCGTCGATCTTGTCGTAGCGCTCGTCGAAGATGCCGACGCGGTCCATCCAGTAGAAGATGTCGCGGTCCCGATACGTGCGCGGCAGGCGCACGAGCTCGCCGGTGGACAACGTGACCGGTCGCCCCGACAGGTGGATTTCCTGGGCCAGTTGCGCACCGGTGGCCGAACCACCCACGACGAGCACGCCCCCGTCGCGCAGCGCGTCGGCGCCGCGGTAGTCCATCGGTGTGAGCGTGGCGACGCCCTCGGGCACCGCGGCGGCGCACGCCGGCGTGACGGCGCGATTGCACGCGCCCGTCGCCAGCACGACGCAGCGCGCGTCCCACAGGCCCTGGTCCGTGACGACGCGGTAGCCTTCGCCGTTGGCGTGCACGGACTCGACCGTCGTGTGCGTCTGCACCGGCGCAGCGACGTGCTTGGCGTACGTCGCGATGGTGTCGACGACCTCGGTCACCGCCATGAAGCCGTCGGGATCGTCGCCGTCGTAGGCGAAGTCGGGCAGCGTCGTCTGCCAGTTCGGCGTCAGCAGCCGGAGGCTCGGCCAGCGCTCGGTGCGCCACGAGTTCGCCACCTCACCGCGTTCGAGGACCACGTGGTCGATCGAGCGCTCGGTGAGGCGGCGACTCATGGCGAGCCCCGCGTGGCCGGCGCCGACGATGACGGTCGTCGTGCGCACGTTGGACCTACGCCAACTCGACGCTGACGATGGTCGGGCTGGTGAGGAGGTCGTAGACGGGTGAGCGCTTCTGCGACTGCGCCAGCACCGCCTCGAGGTCCTCGCGCGACGCGTCGTCGGCGTCGATCTGGTAGCGCACGCGGACGGCGCTGAAGCCGTTGCGGACCTCAGGGTCGACGCCGATGCTGCCGCGCACGTCCATGTCGCCTTCGATGACGGCCGTGACCGAGCGCAGCTGGATGCCGCGCAGTTGCGCGATCGACGCCACGCCGGCGGTCAGGCAGCCGGCGAGGCCGACGAGCACCATCTCGACGGGCGTCGCGCCGTTGTCCTCGGCGGCGAACAGCTCGGGATGGTCGATGTCGTAGGCGAAGGGCTGCTTGTGCGTCTGCTCGCCGCCCATGCCGCCGAACTTCTCGACGGTGGCGACGCTGTGGGTGCCCCACTTCCACGTGTTGGTGACGCGCCACTCGAAGCGTGCGAGTTCCGGCTGCTCGCCCAGAACCGTGCGGGCTTCCTTGAGTGCTTCCAGGTTGACGCCGTTGTCCACGGCGTTGTCGGTGATGGTCATTTGGGTTCCTCCCTCTTGTGAATGTCGGTCTTGAAACTGGTTGGGCGCGTTACGCCTGCGCTACTTCGCGTAACCCGCGGCGCCCTGGAACTCGACGGTCACCATCGGTTGGGGGCCGTCGACCCACGCGTCGTGACCCGGCGCGATGCGATAGACGTCGCCCGCCTTCACGTCGGCCTCGGTGCCGTCGTCGTGCTTGACGTGGATGGCGCCCGACAGGCAGTAGCCGACGTGCTCGACCTGGCACGAGTCGGTGCCGGCGACCGGCTTGATGCACTCCGACCAGCGCCAGCCGGGCTGGAAGGTGTAGCGGCCGATCTCGCCGCCGCCGATCTTGACGATCTCGACGGTCGTCTTGTCGGGCGAGCGGACTTCGTCGGGCTGGCTGAAGTCGTTGTATTCCACTCCGGGCATTGCTGTCTCCTTGATTGTCTGGTGGGTGAAGCGCAGGTGGGCGAGGGTCATCGCCGGGACCATGAACGTCGGGCTGGCGGTGTCGGCCAGCACGGCCTCTTGCTCGGGGCTCAGCCAGTAGCGGTGCGTCAGCGCGCTGAAGTGGCAGTAGCCGGCTGCACACTGCGCGTCGAGCCACTCCTGCACGAAGTGCACGTCGCCGCCGGCGAAGGGGGCCAGGTCCGTGGCATCGGACGGGCCGAGATAGGCGAGGGCGCGGTACAGGCCGAGGCGATCCCCGGCCACGACGGTGGCGGCACGCGTGGCCGCCGCGACGTCGTCGGCGAAGCGTTCGACCAGTTCACCGAGGCGCCTCTCGTCCACGTCCATCGTGGAGAAAGGCGCGACAGTGCGTGTCGCGACGCGACACGGCGAAATTTCTGCTCTACGTGGTCCAGCGGATGGGCTCGGCGGGCCGGTAGGCGCACCACGTTCCGGTGTCGACGGAGCGCTCGAGGTGGCGACCCAGGTCGGGGTGCGCCGCCTTCACTGTCGCTATGGCCCGGCGGATGCGGGTCGACACCGTCTTGCGCGCCCGCTCGACGGGGTCGTCGACGCGCCGGGCGCGCCCGCCGAGGCCGAGGTCGCGCGCCACGTGCTCGGCGAGCTGTTGCAGTTCCTCGCGTGCCAGCGCGGCACGCTCGCCGTCGTCCGCCGACTCGGCATCCGCGATGGCGGCGTCGAGGGCGTGCATGCGGTCGCGGATCTCGCGCCTGGCGCGGTCGTCGAGGGCGGCGGGGCCGCGGCTCGACGTGGCGTCGGCGCCGTCGCCCAATAACTCGAGCACCGAGACGGCCTCGTTGGGGCGCTGCAACAGCACAGCAAGGTCGACCAGACCGCGCGAGTGCACCAGACGCGTCGTGGAGGCGCCGAACGTCACCTCCCACGCGGCCCCTTGCCGGAGGAAGACGGCGGCCGCTGGTTGTGGCCGCGGCGAGGGCGGCGCCTGCAACCACCCGCGGGCACCGAGTTGCGCGTCGAGGGCGTCGGCCGCCGCATGAAGCTCGCTCGCATTGTCGGCCTCGCCGAGCGTGGCGTGCAGCCAGGCGCGGGCGCGGTCGGTCGCTCCGAGGCAAACCGTGGCCAACGAGACCATCACGCAGCGCTCGCTCGGCGCGGTGTCGAGCAACGTGCGCGCCAGCTCGCGGCTGCCGGTGCACTCGGCGGCGCGGGCCAGCTGAAACCACGAGGCGGGCCAATTGCGGTCGTGCAGCGCCAGGAGCGCCTTGTCGTCGATGGCGCCGAGCATGGTGCGGGCCTCGTCGAGCCGCCCGATCTCGGCCAAGAGAAAGATGAGCGCAACGCGTACAGCGGGGATGTCGGGGTTCGACGCTACGAAGTCGCGCGTCGCCTGCTCGACCTCCGCGAAGCGGCCTTGCTGGCGGCGCAGGAAGAACAGCTGGAACGACAGGTTGGTGAACGAGTTGGTAGGCGACGACACACGGCCGATCTCGAACGCGGCGGTGGCACGCGACTCCGCGTCTTCGAGCGGGCCCTGGAGCAGCGTGCGCATCGCCGACCACAGCGCCGGCCACCACGCCAGCGCCGGCGCGTCGCCGTAGGTCCCGAGCACGCGACGGAACTCGAGGATCTCCGCGTCGACGCCGGCGATGTCGCCCGCGGCCAAGTGGTCGAACACGCGGGCGCGATGGGCGGTGAGCACGGCGAGGGGAGAGCCGGACGCGCGCGCCAGGGCCAACAGGTCGGCGGAGCCCTGTAGCTGCTCGTCGAGCGGGCGCTGCCCGACGACGAAGGCGTCGTGGTTGACCGCGCCGGCGATGACCATGGCCCGCTGGTCGCCGAGGCGACGGGCGCCGGCCAAGGCGTCGGCGATGAGCGACTGGCCGCGGGCGCGGTCGTGGGAGAAGTACAGCTCAGCCGCGAGGCGCGACTGGAGGCGCACGCGCATCACCGAGTCGGCCCCCGCCGGCTGCGCGGCGAGGGCGCGGTCGAGCAGGTCTGCGGTCATCGGGTCGCTGCTCCGGTAGGCGATGCCGAGATCGGCGCCCGGGTCGGCGTAACCGAGCGCAGCCCGCGCCAGTAGCCCGGGGTCGTCGGTGGTCTCGGCCGCTGCGAGGAAGCGTTGTTGCGCGGTCGTCACGTCGCCGATGTGCCGGCGCGCCTCGCCGGCGAGAACGAGCCACTCGGGGCGCGCTGGGTTGCCGGCGTCGCCGGTGGAGTCGAGCGCCAGGTCGAACCAGCGCAGCGCCTCCTCGTGGGCGTGGTGGGCCCGCGCCGCTTCGCCGGCGCGCACCGCGAGTTCGGCGGCGCGGAGTGGCTCGACCAGCGGGACGGCGGCGAACGCGTGATGGGCGAGCAACGCCGGTGGCGCGGTGTCGTGGGTGAGCGCCGCCTGCAATGCGCCGGCGTGCAGCCGGGCGCGCTCCGCGGCCGTCAGTGTGCTGTACACGGCGTCGCGCACGAGCGCGTGCCGGAACTGCCAGCGGGCGCCGGTAGCCGTCTCGACGAGGCGGGCGGCGCGTGCCTGTTCGAGCAGGTCGAGGGCGTCGTCGACCGACACGCCGTGCGTCTCCGCCAGCGCGCGCGTGTCGCCCGCGCTGCCGAGCACGCTGGCGTGCACTACGAGGTCGGCCACCGGCGCCGGCAGCCGGTCGAGGCGACGGGCGATCAGTTCGGACACGCGGGTCGGCACGTTGCCGCTGAGTTGCTCGCGCAGGCGGTCGTCGTGCTGATCAGCCCGCACCGAGCGCACCAGCTCGGTGACGTACAGCGCGTTGCCGCCGGTCCGTTCGCACACGAGGCCCACGAGGTCGGCCGCGGCGTCGACGTTGGCGGCGTGCAGCAGAGCGGCGACGTCGTCGTGGTCGAGTGGGGGGACGGGGCGCACCTCGGCCGAGCGGCGCACGTCCTCGAGGGCGTCGTCGAGCGCGTTGGCGATCGGTTCACCGGTGCGCAGCGTCGCCAGGACGAGCAGCGGCGCGGTGTCGACGACGGTGCCCACGTGGGCGAGCAATCGCAGCGAGGCCACGTCGGCCCACTGGAGATCCTCGATCACGTGGAGGAGGGGTCGTTGTCGCGCCGCCGCCAGGATTTCGTCGCGCATGCGGTTGAGCTGGGCAAAGCGCTCGGCGCCCGCGGCGGCCGAGCCGAACACTTCGTCGACCGAGGCGTCGGTATCGGGCGCCGTCACCAACTCGAGCCACGGCCAGAACGGCGGCGCGCTGCGGTCGGCGACGCAGTTGCCATACGTGACGCGCCACCCCTCACCGAGCGCGCGCGTCGCCGCGCGCGTGACGTTCGTCTTGCCGATGCCGGCTTCGCCGGTGAGCAGCACGATCGCGCCGGTGCCGCGGGCCGCGGCGTCGGCCACCGACCGCAGCTCGTGCAGCAGGGCCTCGCGCACGGTCGTGCGCTACCGCTTGCGGGCGATCGTGAGCCCGTCGGCCACCGGCAGGATGACGGACTCGAGATTGGGGTGGGCGGCCACGAAATCGTTGGTGCGGCGAATGGCGACGGTGTTGTCGTCGGTGTTGCTGGCGTCGATCACCGCACCGCCCCACAACACGTTGTCCACGAGCAACACGCCATTCGACCGCAATCGCGGCACGATTTCCTCTATGTAGTTGACGTAGTTCGGCTTGTCGGCGTCGACGAACGCGAAGTCGAACTGCTCGTCGCGGGGGAGCGCCCGCAGCGTGTCGACCGCGGGCGCGATCCGCAGGTCGATCTTGTGATCGACGCCGGCGCGTGCCCAGTGCTCGCGCCCGATGCGCGTCCACTCGTCGCTGACGTCGCAGCACAGCAGCGTGCCGTCGCCGGGTAGCGCGCGGGCCACGCACAGTGCGGAGTAGCCGGTGAACGTGCCGACTTCGATGCACCGGCGCGCGCCCGTCAGCTTCACCAACAGCGCCAGGAACGCGCCCTGGTCGGGTGCGATCTGCATGCCGCTCACGCCACCGAGGGCGACGGTCGCGTCGATGAGCGACTGCGCGACCTCGTCGAGCGGCGCCATATGCGCCAGCAGGTAGGCGTGGAGTTCGTCGGTCAGGAGAAAACTGCGCGGCGCCATCGCCGCGGACGCTACCGCGATACCCGGCAATGTGAGCCGGTGCCGACTTTGTGTATCTGAATGCGCGACGGTGCGCGCTCCGATACACAAAGTCCGTCGGGCAAGCATTGGCTGACCCGCCGGCGCGCTAGTTGACGTGCACCCAGGTCTCGGTCGAGGCCGTTGCGCCGTCGTCGTCGGTGACCGTGAGCACCACGCGGTAGGTGCCGGCGTAGGCGTATGTGTGCGTCGCCGACTTCGTCCGAGCGGTGCCGCCTGCTTTGTCGCCCCACAGCCATTGGTAGGACGCGACCGTGCCGTCGGGATCAGTCGAGCGGGCGCCACTGACTTGCAGCGTTCGGCCGCTCGTCGCCAGCGTGATGATCGGCTTCGGCGCGGCATTGCTCAGCACTGTCGTCGAGGTCGTCGAGGTCGTGGTGGTGGTCGTTGTCGGAAGGTTCGCGGCGGTCAGCGGCTGCCACTGCGGGTCATCATCATCGGAACCAGAGGTCAGCTGGATGAGATTCGTACCGTCGATAGCCACGCTGTACAGGCCGGGGCTTGCGCCACTCGCCGCAAACACCAGCCGCTGTCCGTCGGGCGAAAAGCTGGGCGACCCGAAACCGGTCGCGGGCAGTGTTACGGGAACGTCCGTGACCTCGCCGCCGGCGTCGCCCACGAGGAAGAGGTGTGGCTGATAGACGCCGTCACCGAGATACTCGGTGCCCGCGAACGCGATGCGATGCCCGTCGGGCGAGAACGACGGTGGACTGGACCCGGAGAACGGAGGAAGTGCGGCGACGAAGTGTGCGTTCGCGCCGTCGCTGTCGGTGACCCACACTTCGCGACGTCCGCTGCTCGGGATCCTGATGTAGGCGATGCGACGGCTGTCGGGTGCCCACGTCGGAAACCATTCGCCCTCGCCGCTGTCGGGGAACAGGCGGTGGGTTCCCGAGCCGTCGAAGTTGACCGTTTCGATCTTCGCGTTTGAGTCGTCGCCGGCCTCGTACATGAAGTGCGTGCCGTCGGGCGATACGCGCAAGTAGAGCCGGGGAGCGATGCCCGGTAGTGCCTGCTTCCCCGATCCATCGGGGTTCATCGTGGCAGCGAGGTCGCCGGAGTAGGCGATCTTCGAACCGGCGGCGAAGAAACTGGGGAACGCTGCTTGCTCCGGCGCCTGCGTGAGCGGGTGGAGGCCGGTGCCGTCCGGGTTTACGGCGAACAGCTCGTATCGGTAGTCAGGCATCCGCCGCGTGAAGACGATCTCTCCGTTGCCGCCTGGTTGTGCCGCGCCCGCCGGCAACCCGAACGTCGCGGCGCCGACCGCGGCGACGACTCCGGCAACGCACAGGCCGCGGTTGACGCGGCGAAGCAGAAGGCGCACGTCCGCCTATCGGCGGAGAAACCCAACGAGTTGAGGACTACCTTCGTGGCGTCGGTTCGGTCGAGACGTCCCCGCAGGAACGCGATCCGAACGAAGTCGTCGGTTCCCCGCGCGCCGCGTGAATCTCCACCTTCACGACGATCGGATCCGGGTTACTGAGGGTTGGAGCCAAATCCGCCGAGGAGTTCGGCTCAGCGGCGCTTGTCGCGCTGTACCCGTTCGGGTCGTCGCGTCGCGAAACTGGGGAAGAGTCCACACTGTGGACTGATGCTGGGAAAACGTCGGGCTACGCGCCCGCCAGTTCGTTCAGGAGGTCGCGCGTGCGCCGGCGCGACGCGCTTCTGGCCTCGCCGACCACGAAAGGCGCGCACCACACGTCGGTGGCGCCGGCCTCGAACAGCGCCGTGATCTGCGCGGTGACCGATGCTTCGTCGCCGACGATGGCGGCGTCGGCCGGTTCGGCGGCGCCGCCGATGTCGAGGATGCGGCGGTAATTCGGCAACTCGCCGTAGTTGGCGAAGTCCTTCGCTGCCTGCGCACGACCTTCGGCGGCGTCGTCGCACACGGCAACGGGCAGGCCCGCCACGATGCGCGGCGCCGGTCGGCCGGCGTTGGCCGCCGCCTTGGTGATGCGCGGCGCGACGTGGGACGCCACCGCCTTGGCGTTGGCCATCCACAGAATGGTGCCGTCGGCGTGCTCGCCGGCAACGCGCAGCAGCCGCGGCGCCAGCGCCGAGAGCATGAAGGTCACCGGCTTGTCCTTGAGGAGGGCGCCGACGGTCTTGGCGTAGGTCTCGGTGTGCGCGCCGACACCCTCGTACGACAAGCCGAGGTAGTCCTCGACAACGGGCTTGTGCGACGGACCGACGCCGAGGGTGAGCCCCGGCCGGTCCATGGTCGCCGCCGTCGACAAGGCGCGGTTGGCCTGGAGGATCGGGTGGCAGGCGTAGGTTACGAGGACGGAGGTGCCGAGTTCGATCGACGTGGTCGCCTTGCCCGCCAGGGCCATCGGCGCCAGTGGGTCGCCCAGCACGGCGCTCGGGAACCACAGATGGCTGAACCCGTCGGCCTCGGCCTGCTGTGCCTGCTCGACGATGCGGTCGGCACTGCTGCCTCCGCCGGTCAGTCCAATGCGCATTACGGCAAAGTAACCCCTGTGGAGATCGACCTCTCGGCGTTCGCGCCCTTCGACGACCTCGCAGAGCGGGCGCAGGTTGCTTACCTCGTCGAGATGGATCACTGCATCGCCGAGAAGTCGCCGTTCCGGCTGGCGTGCATCCGCTATCTCGCCGCGCGCGGCTGGCGTTGGTTCGGCGAAGAGGTTGACCACCGCATCGGCGCGCGGCTCGACGCCGGGGACTACCGGCCGGTGCGTGACGAGCCCTGGTACACGAGCGGTGTCCTGGCGGCGACGGCGGGCTCCGCGGCGGCGATCGAACTCGACCAACGAATGCAGCGTGACCGCGCCCGGCTCGTGCAGCGCGTCCGCGATTACGTGCCTGACGCGCGCTGGTTCGGCTTCGACATCGGCTTCGACGACAAGGACTACCTCGCGACCGCCAACGCCGCCGACACGTACGAGGCGCTGGCCGACGCGATGGCGCTACGCGAGCGCATCATCCACGCGCGCGTCGACGCGTGGTTCGCCGCGCACCCCGGCGAGAAGGTCGCGTTGATGGCCGGCAGCGTGCACCTCGCCAAGAACGACGCCAAGCTCAGCGCGCCAGGCATGACCGGGCCAGGCGGCGGTCAGGTGCCCTCGATCGGGCATCACGTGGCGACGTCGATCGGCGGTCCCGTGCTGTCGTTCTGGCTCCTGCACGGTGAGGGTGCGACGGCGAGCCCGTTCGTCCCCGGCGGCGCACTGCGGCCCGGTCCGGGCAGCTGGAACGCCGAGTTGCTGACGCGCTACGGCGCGCCGGTCGTCCTGCGCGTCGACGGCGACACCGAGCACCGCACCATCACCCACATGCACAATCTCGACCTTCGCTGCCGCCTCGCCGATCAAGCCGACGGCGTCGTCTTCGTGCCGACGGTGACGCCGCTGCCGTAGCGGGCAGTGCTCAGACCCGGCGCCACTTCGCAGTCGCGCTGGTCAGCACCTCGTCGTCGGTGCCGGTGATCTCGGCGACGGCGTAGTAGTCCTTGCCGTAGGCGCCGATGACTTCGGCGCGCACGCCGACCTCGATGCCGACGGGAACGGGGCGGCGGTAGCGCAGGTCGAACTCCATGGTGGCGACGTTCTGCCAGCCGGCTTCGTCGGCTCCCAGCTCTCCGTTGGACGCGTGCATGGCGTGCATGGCGAAGCCGATTGCCTCGTCGAGCAGCGCCGCCTGCACACCGCCGTGCACGACCCCCGGGGCGCCGCACGTGTGCGCGGGCGCGGTGTAGCGCGTGGCGACGCCGCTGTGGCTCACCTGCGTGAACCGCAGCTGCAGGCCGCGCTCGTTGGTCGGGCTGCAGCCGAAGCAGTTGTTGTCGGGGAAGTCGAACACGATTTCCTTGCCGATCGCCATGGCATGGAACGCTACGGCAATGAGCGATCTCGACCACTCCGTTGACCCCGCCGACGAAGGCCGGCACGAGCCGGGACCCGAGGAATGGTGGAACGAGTCGTGGTATCTCGACTTCGTCGACGGCGACGGCGAACTCGCCGGCTACGTCCGCCTCGGCCTGCACCCGAACCAGGGCGTGGCCTGGTGGACCGCTGCGGTTGTCGGCAAGGACAAGCCGTGCGTGATGTCGACGAACTACGCGTTGCCGCTCCCGGCGCCCGACGCCATGTCGGTCGCCGCACAAGACGTCACCGTCGACTGCATCGTCGACGAACCGTTGCAGCACTTCCGCGTCGTCGCGAGCGCGCCCGCCAAAGTGCACCCGACGGCCAACGGCGTGTACGACAACTCCAACGCGGAGGAGACCACGGTCGCCTTCGACGTCACGTGGACGACCGACGGCGTGCCGTATCACTACGTCCTCTCGCCGCGCTACGAGATCCCGTGCACCGTCGCCGGGACGATCACGGTCGGCGACGAGACCTACACCGTGAATTGCCGCGGCCAGCGCGATCACTCGTGGGCCAACCGCGACTGGTGGTCCTTCGAGTGGTGCTGGTTCGCCGGGTGGTTGGACGACGGAACCCGCGTGCACGGCGCCGACATCCGGCTCAGCCCCGACTTCCGCTTGAGCTTCGGCTACCGGCAACACGATGGCGAGGTCGTCGCCGTCGAAAGCGAACTGGTGACCACCGAAGAACTCGGCGACTACGGCATGCCGACGCGCGGCACCGTCACGTGCGCGCCTGCGGGCATCGACCTCGTCGTCGACCCCATAGCGTTCGGTCCGCTGCTCCTCGTCGACCCGAACGGTCAGCGCGCCCACTTCAATCGCGCCGCCACGCGCTTCACGACCCGCGCCGGAGTCGCGGGCTTGGGGTGGATTGAGTGGAATCAGGTCCAACGGCCCTAAGTAGCCAAGGAAAACCCAACGCCGTGGCATTCCTGCTCAGCCTCTTCTGACCTCCGCCGATCAGGGGGTTATCGAACAAGGAGGCCATATGAGGAGGCCACGTACGCGGCGCGCAGTTGCCGCCGCCGTCGTTGTTGTCGCGACCGCAGTGTTCGCGGCACAAGTCCTGTCCGCCAGCGCCGACGAGACGAAATCCGTCGACGTTGCCGTTGTTCGCCTCGACAGCGCCGGGTTCCCGTTGGGCGTCACGCTCAACGCGTTCACCCGCACCTACAGCGACAGCGGATCCAAAGACAGCGCCAACGCGTCGACGCTCGATCTGAAGGACGGACTAGTAACCGTCAACGGCGACCATCGCGCGCTGCCGGTCGTGGTGCATACGCACTACTTCCTGAACGGCACCGAGGTCTCCGCGCAGGACATCGCCGGCAAGTCCGGTGACTTCAAGGTCGAGTGGGATGTCACCAACCGCACGCAGAAGACCGAGGAGGTCACCTACACCGACTCGGTCACCGGCAAGGAGAAGACGGTCACGGCGGCGACGATGGTGCCCTTCACCGTCGACCTGTCCGGTCTCTCGCTCCCCGACGCGTCCTTCGACAGCCTGACGAGCAACGGCGTCCTGTCGCGCTCGTCGGCCAACGACGCCACTGTCCTTTCTTGGACGTCGGTCCTCGCGCCGCCGGTGTTCCCCGGCACGGCGAACTTCACCGTCGAAGGCAAGACCAACAACTTCAAGCTCCCCGAGACGCAGATGGTCGCGACCCCCGGCATCAGCGGCGCGCTGCCCAAGGCGGCGAGCGACGCGGCCGAGAAGGGTGGCGCCGCCACCGCGACCGTGCGCGGCTACATCGCCCAGTTCGGCGACGGCTTCGCCCAACTCGACGGCGGCATCTCACAACTGAAGGGCGGCCTCGACCAGATCTTCGCCGGCATGAACGACACGTTGAAGCCCGGCCTGACGAACACGAAGTTCGACAAGCCCCTCTACGCCGAAGACTCGACTCTGGCCTACAACCAGCCGGGTCTCCTCGAGGCGCTCAGCCTCCTCGGTGACGGCTTGGGCACGATGATCACGGGCGCGGCACAGATCCGCGCCGGCCTCAAGACCGGCGACGCCTCCAACCCCGGTGTCGTCGAAGGCCTCAACCAGGTCATCTCCGGCATCGGCCAGGGCAACGAGTTCGACGGCAACGGCAACCCGCTGACCGTCCGGGCGTCGCTCAACGCGCTGCGTCTGGGCATCTCGTCGGGCGACGTGAACGCGCCCGGCCTCGTCGAAGGGCTCCAGCAGATCTCCGACGCCATCGGCGCCGGCACCGAGTTCAACGGCACGACGCCGCTCACGATTCGGGCGTCGATCAACGCCGTCCGCGCTGGCCTGTCGTCGGGTGACATGAACAACCCGGCGATCATCGAGGGTCTCCAGACGATCTACGCGTCGATCGGCAACGGCACCGAGTTCAGCGGCACCACGCCGCTGACGGTCGCCGCCGGCCTCGCCGCCATCCACGGTGCGCTGTCGTCGGGTGACATGAACAACCCGAAGATCATCGAGGGCCTCCAGACGATCTACAACTCGATCGGCAACGGCACCGAGTTCGACTCGAACAACCTGCCGCTCACGCTCGCGGCGTCGCTCGCCGCCGTGCGCGCCGCGCTGTCGTCCGGAGACGCCAACAACCCCGCAATTCTCGAAGGCCTCCAAAAGATCTACGCCGGCATCGGAGCGGGCAACGAGTTCGACGGCAGCGGCAACCCGCTGACGGCTCGGGCGACGCTGAACGCCATCCGCGGCGCACTGTCCACGGGCAGCATGGTCGATCCCGGCATCATCGAAGGCGTCGAGCAAGTCGTCGCCGGCATCGGGCAGATGAAGACGCAGCTCGACGGGTTCGCGTCAACGTTTGTCGCCACGGTTAACGGGCTGCTCGGCCCGCTCGCTCTCGACCTCACGCAGGGCGGCGCGGTCCAGGGTGTCCTCGACACGGCAGTTGGCCAGTTCAAAGCGGCGCTCGACACGATGAGCGCCGGGCTGGAGTCGGGCGACGTGAACAACCCCGGAGTCCTCGAGGGCCTCCAGAAGATTTACGCCGGCATCGGCGACGGCACCGAGTTCGACGCCAACCAGAATCCGCTCACGTTGATGGCGTCGATGGTGGCCATGCGCGCCGGCCTGTCGTCGGGCAGTCAGGTGACGCCGGGCATCATCGAAGGCGTCCAGCAGGTGTTCGCCGCCGTCGGTGACGGTTCTGAAGTCGTCAACGGCGTGCCGAAGTCGATCCGCGCCGGCGTCGACGCGATCCGCGCCGGCCTGTCGTCGGGCAGCATGCAGAACCCGGCGGTCATCGAAGGCCTCCAGCAGATCCTGGCGGCAATCGGTACCGGCAGTGAATTCAACAACGGCCTGCCGGCATCACTGCGGGCGAGCCTCAACGCCATCCGCGCCGGCCTGTCCTCGGGTGACGTCAACAATCCCGCCGTCGTCGAAGGCCTGCAGCAGATCTACGCGTCGCTCGGCCTCGGCAACGAGTTCAACGGCGCCACGCCGCTGACGATCCAAGCGTCGCTCGTCGCCCTCCAGCAGGGTGTCGCGCAGCTCCAAGGTGGCGCGCAACTCGCCCACGACTCGATCGGTACCGGCGGCGCCAGCGACTTCGGTTCCGACGGCACGCCGTTGACGATGCAAGCGGCGCTCGTCGCCATGAGTTCGGGCGTGTCGCAACTCGTCGGCGGGATCGACCAGATCGTCGCCGGCCTCGGCAACGTCGACGCCAGCGGCAAGCCGGTGAAGAACGTGACCACCCGCACGTCGAAGTACGGCAACGTCATCGAGACGCCGGCTGACCTGCTCTACGCCTTGCAGTCGTCGAAGGACGCGGTCATGAACCAGTTCGTCGCCGGCGTCGCCCAGATCGTGGACGCTCTCGGCGACCCCAACGTCAGCGCGGCGACGATCTTGGCTGGTCTCAAGCAGGTGAGCGACGGCCTCGGCCTCGCGAACGGCGGCGCCTCGACGGGCGCCACCGGTGCCACCACGCTCAGCCATGTCGTGTCGAGTTCGGTCAACAGCGCCGACGTCGCCACTGCCCTGCACCAGGCCGGGGTAACCCGCGCCGAGCAGTACCAGGGCTTCGGCAGCGCCAGTGGCGACAAGCACCGAACAATCTTCGTCTTCCGGGAAGGAGGCGTGGGATGACCCGGGCCCGGAAAGCGGCCGCAGCGGCCGTCTGCGTCGCCGTCGCCCTCGCGGGTGTGGCGTGCAGCAGCAAGACCAAGACCAACACCGAGGGCGAGAAGGCCCGCTCGACGAACCTGTCGGGCGCCCCGGCCATCGCTCTGCAGACGACCGTGAAGGACGCCAAGGTCGGCCTCATCGTGTCGAGCGCCGGTCCCGGCGCCGACCTGAAGGACATGGCGGCCGGCGCGTACATCGCGGCCTTCCGCCTCAACGAAGCCAAGACGGGCAACAGCCACGTCGAGCTCGCCGTGCAGGACGACAACGGCACGCCGGACGGCGCGACCGCGGCGGTGAACAACCTCGTCGACCAGGGCGTGATCGGCATCGTGTACGCGTCGACCGGTGAGCAACTGCTCGCCGGCGCCGCCACCGCCGCCGAGAAGGGCGTCGCCGTCGTGTACCCCTACGCCGACGATCACCGCATCGTCGACCAGGGCGCCACCTCGTACCTGGCGTCACCCACGATCGAACAGGTCGCATCCAAGCTCGCCGACAAGACCAAGGACGCCGGCAAGATCGCGCTGCTGCGCCAAGCCGGTTCCTACGGCGACGCCGGCAAGGCGGCGCTCGTCGCCGACGGGTTGTCCTTCGTCAGCGACACGCCGATCACCGCGACGGATCCGATCTCGGCGACGGGCATCGTCGCCGGCGCGCCGGACGCGGTGATCGTGTTCGCCGACGCCGCCACGTCGCTGGCGGCGGCCGACGCGCTGTCGACGGCCGGCTACAGCGGCGCGCTGCTCTTCGGCGATCGCGCCGCAGTACCCGCCTTCGGCCACGGTGTCGCCGGGTCGCTCGCACCCGCCGTCAACGACGGTGCGCTCTCGGTCGGAACCTGGGCCGGTCCGGACCTGCCCACCGCCGCCGCCGACGCGTTCTACCTCGCCCGCGACAAGGCGGTGTCGAGTGGTGCGGTGAGCGCCGACCTGACGTTCGCCGACTTCCGCAGTCACGACGCTGTGCTCGCACTCGTCCACGCGGCTGAGGCGAAGGCCGATCGCGCCGACGTGCTCGACGCCATCAAGAACGTGGCCACCGACGCCGTCACGGGCACGGTCGGAGCGCCAGACGACTTCTCGCAGCAGCTCGCCTTCAACGACAAGAACGTGGCGTTGCTGACGTACTCGTCGCTCAACGACGGCGGCGGGCGCTACCCGACCGACGCCACCGCCGGCGGTCACTGGATCGCCGTCGCCGGGTCGTACACCCCACCCGCCGCGCTCGCGGGTCTCGACAATCCATACGGAGGCTAACGATGGACGAACAGAAGGAATTCTCCCGACGAGACTTTGTGAAGTGGGCCGGCTCGGTCGGCTTCGGCACGATGTCGGTGCTCGCCCTCACCGCTTGCGGTGGTGGCGGTAACAAGAACGACCAGTCGTCGGCCACCACGGCGGCCGACAAGTCGCGGGGCTTCACCGCTTCGGGCGACACGCTGAAGGTCGGTGTCGTCGGCATCTTCTCCGGCGTCGGCGCCTTCGTGGGCCGCATCGTCAACAACTCACTCGACGCCGCCGTCGCCCAGATCAATGCGACGGGCGGCATCGGCGGGCGCAAGGTGGAGGTCATCAAGCGCGACACGGGTACCGACCCGCAGGCGGGCGTGAAGGCGTACCAGGCGTTCGCGTCGGACTCGAGCGTCATCGGCATCCTGTGGTGCGGCGGTGCCGGCCTCGACGAGAGTCGGGCGCAGATCAAGCGCGACAACATGCCCGTCATCGCGGTGTTCAACGACTTGTACTCGTCGAAGAGCCTGTACCCCAGCGCGCCCGAGCGGTCGATCTTCCAGATGCTCATGCCCGACTCGATGGCCTTCGACGTCCTCGCCAACTACGCCAAGAACGACCGCGGCTACTCGAAGGTCGGCCTCATCTACGACACGCTGATCGGCGCCAACGCCAAGGAGTACTTCACCGCGTCGATGAGCAAGTACGGGATGTCGACCGCCGGCATGGAGAGCTACCAGCTCGGCGACGCCGACTTCGGTCCGCAGATCAACCGGCTCAAGGGTCAGAAAGGTCACTCCCTGTTCGTCTGGGGTATCGCTGGTGACACCGCCGGCATCGCCAAGGCGATCGACAAGGTGGGCGGCGGCTACGTCGACACCCCGACGGCGAAGGCCGGCGGTTGGAACCCGCACATCATGGGGTCGCCCGGTGGCACCGGCGAGCACACGTGGGCCGACCTCGCCGGCTCCGCCGCCAAGATCGGAACGCTGACGGCGTGGCATGTCGGCGGGCTCGTCTCGCTGCCCAGCTTCGCCATCCGCGGCTGGATGCAGAAGTTCCTGAAGAAGGGCGTCACCGGTGGCGAAGAGTCGCCGGCCGACGGCCTGTTCGCGCTGCTCAAGGCCACGCAGAGCGCCGGGTCGACGGATCGTCAGAAGATGGTCACCGCCCTCGAGACGATGGGCGATATCAAGTTCGCGTCGCTGCCGTTCAGCTTCAGCGCCGACCGCCACCTCTCCAAGACGATGGACGACCTGCTGATCGTCACCCTCGAGAAGTCGTCGGGGCCGGCCAAGACGACGCCGGCGTACGAACTCGGCGCGGAATGGAAGAGCGTGTTCCCCGCGGGCTACGTCGGCCCTACGCACCTCGTGCGCCCGACGCTCGAAGCAAACAAGCGCGCCCATCCGGACACGATGGCGGAGGTGTTGCGCCTCGGCTACGGCACGCAGTGCACCAAGCACGCCGACGGCACGCTCGGCAACGAGTGCAAGATTCACTAGTCGCCGCCGAACCGTGAGCAACCTCGTACAAATAGTCGTCTACGGGATGACGGTGGGGTCGGTGCTGGCGCTCGTCGCGCTCGGCTACAACCTCGTGTTCGCCACGAGTCGCGTCGTGAACTTCGCCCAGGGCTCGATGCTCGTCGTCGGCGGCTACATCGCCTTCGCCTTCGTACGCGCCGGCGTCCCGTTGTGGGGTGCGGTGCCGCTCTCGGCGCTCGCCGGCGCCGCCGTCGGTGTCGCCATCGACGTCGTGGCGATACGGCCGCTGCGCGAGTTCGACCCGGGGACGAGCGTCGGGTGGATCCTCACGACGTTCGCTGCCGGTCTCATCCTCCTCGACGTCATCAAGCTCACGATCGGCGCTGAACCGCGCACCATCCCGGCGCTGGCCGACTCGGTGTTCGGTTGGCGCGGCTCGACAGTGGCCGGCATTCCGATCGTGCCTGCCGACGTTTTGATCGTCGTCAGCGCGCTGGTGTTGATGGTGGTGGGCGAGTACGTGCAGCGCCACACGATGGCGGGCCGTGCGTTGCGCGCCGTGTCGCAGGACCGCGCCGCCGCGTCGCTCATGGGCATCAACCCGCGCTTGACGGTGACGGCCAGCTTCGCCATCGCCGGCGCCCTCGGCGCGCTGGCGGCCGTGTTGCTGGCGCCGCGGCTGTTCGTCAAGTTCGACAACGGCACCCTGCTCGGGATCCAGGCGTTCGTCGCCGCGGTCATCGGCGGTCTCGGTTCGACGCGGGGTGCGGTACTCGGCGGATTCGTGCTCGGCTTCGTCGGCGCCATCCTGCGCGTCGTGTCCTCGAGCGGAGGCCAGTACGAACCGCTCGTCATCTTCGTGGTGTTCCTGCTCGTCCTGGTCGTGCGGCCCACTGGTCTGCTCGGCTTGCCCGTCGTAGAAAAGGCGTAACGCGTGGCCACTGCTCACCTCCCGGCAGTGAAGCTGCCGCGGTTCCACGTGCCGGCGGCGCTGTCGCGCTTCGTGCCCGCCGCCGCGCTGGCGGTGTTCTTGATCTGGTTCGCCAACGTGCCGGGTTCGTCGTCGCGGTCGTGGCTCGACATCGGCGTCGAGGCCACCTACCTCGCCGCCATCGCGTTGGGCGTCAACCTGCTGACCGGCTACACCGGTTTGCTGTCGCTCGGCCACGCCGGGTTCTTCGTCGCCGGCGGGTACGCCGGCGCGGTGTGGGCGCCGCAGTGGGGCCTGTCGCCCTGGTTCGGCCTTCCCGTCGCGTTCGCCTTCGGCGCGCTGATGGGCACCCTGCTCGCCCTCCTGTGCTGCCACCTGCGCGGCTTCTATCTCACCGTCGTCACCCTGGCGTTCGGGGCATTGCTGCCTGCGCTCGTCGTGGTGCTCAAGACGATGCTCGGCGGCACGAGCGGGCGCAGCGTCGACCACCCGATCAACGTGGCCGGGTTGCCGTTTGCGCACGGCGACTCGTATCGCGGCTTGTTCATCCTGTCGTCGGTCTTGCTGTTCCTGACGCTGTGGCTGTGCTGGAACCTCGTGCGTGGCAAGTGGGGCCGGGCGAGCATGGCGATTCGCGAGTCCGAACTCGCGGCGGAGGCGTCGGGCGTCGGCACGTACCTGCACAAGGTGTCGGCCTTCGCCCTCTCGGCCGGCATCGTCGCCGTCGCCGGTGTGGTCGCCGCCGAGCGCTTCCTGCTCGTGAGCCCCGGTTCGGGCACGCAGGAACAGTCCTTCCGCTACGTCGTGGTGATCGCCCTTGGCGGTCTCGGAACTCTCGCCGGCCCGATCATCGGCGCCATGGCGGTCACCTTCGGCTTCGGCATTAGCTGGGTGCAGACCCACCTCGTCAACGAGCAGAACCTCGTTTTCGGCGTCCTCGGTCTCGCCGGTGTGGCCCTCGCGCCGGAGGGAACGATGGGCAACATCCGCAAACTGATGAACAGCCGCGCCAAGCCGGCGGTCATCGACCCGAACGTCGCCGCCGCCGCGTCGGCCACGGCCGGCACCGTGTTGCGTCACGTCGAGCCGGGCGAGAGCGCCGCGCTCGAGCTCATCGGTCTCACCAAGCGTTTCGGTGGCCTGGTGGCCCTCGACGGTATCGACCTCGTCGTGGCGCCGGGCACTGTGCACGGCCTCATCGGTCCCAACGGTTCGGGCAAGACGACGCTGCTCAACCTCGTCTCGGGTGCTTCACCGGCCTCAGGGGGACGAGTCCTGATCGGCGGTCGCGACGGTGGGCAGGCCTCCGCCCA
>DASZWD010000049.1 GCA_035546775.1 Acidimicrobiales bacterium | reverse complement strand
GGCGTGTGCAACGGCTTCCAGGTGCTGACCGAGGCCGGGTTGCTGCCCGGCGCGCTGCAGAAGAACGCCGGGCTGGCGTTCCTGTGCGAGGACGTGGACCTGCGCGTCGAGAGCAACCGCTCGGCGCTCACCAAGGGTGTCGACGTCGGGACGACCCTGCGAATTCCGATCAATCACTTCGAGGGGAATTACACCGTCGAGCCCGAAACGTTGGCCGAGATCCGCGACAACGACCAGATTGTGTTGCGCTACGTGGACAACCCGAATGGATCGGTCGAAAGCATCGCCGGCGTCAGCAATACCGCCGGCAACGTCGTAGGTCTGATGCCCCATCCCGAGCGGGCGAGCGACGCCCTGCTCGGCAGCGAGGACGGGCTCGTCCTGCTGCGGGCGCTGCTCAGCGGGTAATCCCGGCGCGCTTGAGCACCGCGGGGTCGACGCCGATCTCGCGCCAGGCGGCGTAGCTGATGCCTTTGGCCTTGCCGTAGGCGTCGGCTACCTGCACGAACGCCGCTTCGAGGGCGTCGATGTCGACGGTCGAGCCTTCGAGGCGCTCGAGTTCGGCTTCGAGGTCGATGCGCTTCTGGATGAGTTGCAGGCGGCCGACGGGGTCGGCGTGTTCCATCGCCTTCGGGAGCGCTTCGAGCTGCTGGCGCACGACGTCGGCGGTGCGAGGCCGGCCGCGCTTGGGCCGGGTCGCCTCGAGGGCGTCGAGGTATTCGCGGACTGCCTTTCCTTGGGCGCGCCCGGCCGCCAATGCCGCTTTGTGTTGGTCGGTCATTGGGGCGCCGCTGCCCTTGGGTCGGGGACTCATACCTGGAATTCGTAGCGAGGTCTTTCGCATAATTCAAGTTCCGGTAGCGTCAGAGTCGTGGCGGAGGACACACCTTTACATCGCGCACTCGGGCTGACCGACGACGAGTTGGAGTCGATCAAGCGGATCCTGGGGCGGGACCCGAACCGTCTCGAACTGTCGATGTATTCGGTCATGTGGAGCGAGCACTGCTCGTACAAGTCGAGCAAGGTGCACCTGCGCCGGCTGCCCACCGAGGCGCCGTGGGTCATCTGCGGTCCGGGCGAGAACGCCGGCGTGATCGACGGCGGCGACAACGTCGCCATCGCGCTGCGCATCGAGAGCCACAACCACCCCTCCGCCGTCGAGCCCTATCAGGGCGCGGCGACCGGCGTCGGCGGCATCCTGCGCGACATCTTCACCATGGGGGCACGGCCCATCGCCGTGCTCGACCCGCTGCGCTTCGGCACGCTGGACGAGCCGCGCAATCGTTGGATCTGCGAAGGCGTCGTGTCGGGCGTGTCGGGCTACGGCAACGCCGTGGGCGTGCCGACCGTCGGGGGCGAGCTCGTCTTCGACCCGACGTATGCCGACAACCCGCTCGTCAACGTGATGTGCATCGGCCTGCTGCCCAAGGACAACCTCGTACTGGCAACCGCCAGCGGGGTCGGCAACCTCGCGGTGCTGCTCGGCTCGTCGACGGGTCGTGACGGCATCGGCGGCGCGTCGGTGCTGGCGAGCGCCGGTTTCGGTGACGCCGAAGAGGAAGCGGCGAAGCGCCCGAGCGTGCAGGTGGGCGACCCCTTCGAAGAGAAGAAGTTGATCGAGGCGTGCCTCGAGATCATCCGCGGCGGCCTCACGCCCGGCATCCAGGACCTCGGCGCCGCCGGTCTCACCGGCGCCACCAGCGAAACGTCGTCCAACGCCGGTCTCGGCCTCGACGTGTACCTCGACCGCGTGCCCCAGCGCGAGCCGAACATGGAGCCGTTCGAGATCATGACGAGCGAGAGCCAGGAGCGGATGCTGGCCTTCGTCACGCCCGAGCATCTCGAAGAGGTGCTGGCGATCGCCGCCAAGTGGGAGGTGCGCGCCTCGGTCATCGGTGAGGTCAACAGCAGCGGCCGCCTGCGGGTGCTGGCGGCGAAGGACGGCGCCGTCGAGGCCGACATTCCCGCCGCATCGCTGAGCGAGGACGCACCGCTGTACGACCGGCCGCTGGCGGCGCCCGATCGCGCCGCCGCGCTGGCCGATGATCCCGCGAACCTCCCCGCACCCGACGACTGCACCACCGAGCTGCTGGCGATGCTCTACGACCCGGCCTGGGCCTACCGCCAGTACGACCACCAGCTGTTCCTCAACACCGTCGCCGGTCCCGGTGCCGACGCCGCCGTGCTCCGCCTCGCGGCGCCGGGCGTGCCGTCGTCGGGCACGCGGGGCATGGCCGTCACCACCGACGGTAACCACCGCTGGTGCGCGGCGGACCCGCGTCTGGGCGTACAGATGGTCGTGGCCGAAGCCGCGCTCAACCTCGCCTGCGTCGGGGCCGAACCGAAGGCCGTCGTCAACTGCCTCAACTTCGGCAACCCCGAGCACCCCGAAGTGATGTGGCAGTTCTCCGAGACGATCGACGGCATGGGCGACGCCTGCCGCGCCCTCAACACCCCCGTCGTCGGCGGCAACGTCAGCTTCTACAACGAGAGCCGCGGCGCCAACATCGACCCGACGCCCGTCATCGGCATGATCGGCCTGATCGACGTCCTCGACCGCCGTCCACCCGGCTCCCGGCTCGTGCCGAACGCCCGCATCGTGCTCGTGGGTGAACGCAGCGACGTGCTCACGGCGTCGCTGTGGGCGCGGGCGCGCCACGACCACGGCGGAGGCGCGCTGCCGCCGCTCGACTTGGCTGAGCATGCGGCGCTGGTCGCCTTCGTGTCTTCGGCAGTGCGCCAGGGACTCGTCGCCGGGGTGCACGACGTCGCCGAAGGCGGCATCGGTCTCGCGCTCGCCGAGATGGCGATCGAGGGGGAGTGCGGCGCGCAGGTCGACGGCATCGACGGCCACGGCGAGTTGTTCAGCGAGGCGCCGTCGCGGGTGCTGATGATCGTCGACGACGACCACCTCGAGCAGTTCGAAGACGCGCTCGAAGAGGCGGGGCTGCCCTTCTATCACCTCGGCGTGTGCAACGGCGACCGGTTGTTCATCAGCGGCGCCAACCTGTTGCCGCTCGTCGACATCGCCGTCGAGGACCTCGCGTCGGCTCGCACCAATGCCCTTCCGACAGCGCTCGCGGCCGGCACCGCCCACTGAGCCGGCGGCCGCGCCGGTCGCGGCGCGGCCGGCGCCGCCCGGTGGGGCGCGCAACGTCGTCGTCGTCGTGCTCGACAGCCTGCGCTACGACAGCGCCATGGCGGCGGGGATGCCGAACATGGGCCGTCTCGGCGACGTCGAGCAGCGCTGGAGCTACGCCACGTGGACGGCGCCGTCGCACTACAACTTGCTGATGGGGTTGCTGCCCCACACGAGCCCGCCGCGGGTGTACGCGTCGGAGTACTACAAGGCCGACTTCACCCGTTACAGCGAACGCTTCGGCGTGCCCGGCATCGACTTCGCGTCGATGCTGCCGTCGATCTGGCTGCCTACCTACATGCGCAACGTGTTGGGCTACCGCACCGCGGCGATGGTGTCGATGCCCGTGCTCAATCCGGCGACGGCGGTCAACCGCGACTTCGACGAGTACACGCTGATGGAATCGCACAACGACATGGCGGGCATGGTCGAGCGCCTGCACTTCGACCCGGACCGCCCGACGTTCTGGTTGCTCAACGTCGGCGAGACGCACTACCCCTACGCCGTTCCCGGCGACGACGGCACCGACCTGCCGCGCATTTCGGGCCTGCACGGCGTGCTGAAGAGCGCGGCGGAGGAGCCGGCGTTCTTCGACGACGCCGCGATGGACGCCCTACGCACCCGGCAAGTGCGCGCCGCGTCCTACGCCGATGGTTTGCTCGCCGCGATCTACGACGTCGTGCCGCCGCGCACATGGATCATCGTGACGTCCGATCACGGCGAACTCTTCGGCGAGGGCGGCTACTTCGGCCACGGCCCCATCGCCCACGACAAGGTCCTCGAAGTCCCCTTCGTCGAAGGCACGATCCGCTAACCCGCTACAAGTAGCCGAGGTGGCGCAGTTGCTCGACGAGGGCCGCGTCTTCGGCGGCGGCCGACGTCGGTACCGGCGTCTTGGGGCGCTCGGATTCGGCGGCGACGTCCAGTGCGCGGCGCAGCTTGGCCAGCACGGCCGCGTCGGCCGAAGTCGACGCCACTGGTGCGACCGGGGCGACTTCGAGCGGGTCGGTGCCGAGATCGACGAGCAGCTCCTCGGGCACGCCGGCGACGCGGGCGCCGGTGCCCTGGGGCCGGAACAGCTTGAAGCGGCCGTCGGTGGCGCACACGATCGACATTCCGAGGCGGCCGGCGGCGTCGGGACCGAGGCCCCACTCCGCCGCCTTGGCGACGCAGCCGTCGGGGTCGCCGTCGCCGGGGGCGTCGAGCTGGGCGACGGCCACGCCGTCGGGCAACCCGTCGTCGAAGGGGTGATCGTCGATGCCGGCGGCCTCGGCGACGAAGCGCGGCAGACGCGTCAGGCTCATCACGCCGTCGGTCGGCAACGTCGCCGGTCCCGCGGTGACGAGGGGCACGCGGATCAGGCGGTTGTCGAGTGAGAAAGCGTGGCCGAGCAGTTCGCCGTCGCCCAGGTTTTCGCCGTGATCGGAGGTGAGAACGAGCTGGGTCTCGTCGACGAGGCCGTGTTGGTCGAGCGCGCTCAGCAAACGCGCCACCCAGTCGTCGAGTTGCGACGCGCTGGCGGCGTGCAGCACCCGCATGCGTTCGAGCGCGTCGTCGGGCACGTCGAAGCCGCCGAGCGAACACCGCCATATCGACTCGACGTTGAGGTACCGGCTCGCCTCGGCCGCGGAGCGCCAGCGGTCCGCCGGGCCGAGCGGGTTGAACGGCTTGGGCGGCAGGTAGGGCGAGTGGCACTCGATGAGGTTGACGAAGAGGAAGAACGGGCGGCGATCCCGGCGCGCCAGCCAGTCGTCGATGACGCGGCTCACCTCGGCGGCGCCGTCGTCGAGCTTGGCCCGCACTGCGTCGAGCCGCCACGCCAGGCGATCGCGCAGCCCGGGCTTGTGCAGGCGCGCCATGCGTCGCTCGGTCACCACGTCGAAGCGGTCGAAGCCCTGGTCGAAGCCGCCGTGGCCACTGATCCACGTGTTGCCGCTGACGCCGATCGTCTCGTAGCCGGCGCGGCGCATCACGGCGGGCAGCGACTGTCCTTCGGCGACCAGGCGCCGGTTCGCTTCGACGTAGGCCGCCGCCTTCGTGTCGCCGCGATGCTGGAAGCCGGCGCTGCGCGGCAGGCGGCCCGACAGCATCGACGCATGCGACGGGACCGTCCAGCTGGCGTTGGCGAACGCTTGGGGATGAGCGGCGCCCCGGCGGGCCAAATCGGCGATGGTCGGCGTCGATCCGGGGGCTGCGCCATAGGGCTCGAACGCATCCGCCCGCGCCGTGTCGAACACGACGAAGATGACGTTGGGCGAGGTCAAAGGCCTCGGCCTGACGAGGTTTTGGTGTATGGCACTTGTACGCTTTGGGCAGATTTCCGCAAGTTTTCTCCCGTCCAATCGTTGCCTATGTGGCGCCAGCAGGCAGAATCAGCGGCGGGTTTCTATCGATGACGACAACGACGCGACTGACGTGAAGCTATTGGTAGGCGCCTCCGCGGGGGGCCATGCGAACGACCTCAGCGCGCTCTTGGAGCGGTCTGAGGCGATGTGGCCGCAGGGCCCGTCGGTGTACGTCACGACGTCAAACGTCCGCGCCGACAAGTTCCGCCGCGAAGGCATGCGGGTCTACGTCGTGCGCGAAGCCGACCGCCGCACGCCCATCAGCGCCGTGATCGCGTCGGCCCAGACGCTGCGGCTCATCTGGCGCGAGCGACCCGACGCCATCGTCACCACCGGCGCCATGCCGATGGCGATCATGTGCGTGTGGGGTCGTCTGTTCGGCGCCAAGATCGCCTGGGTTGACTGCCTGTCGCAGGTCGACACGCTGTCGCTGTCGGGCCGGGTCATTCGCAGCCTGGCGCACCTCACGCTGACGCAGTGGCCCGAGGTGGCGCTGCGCTTCCGCAAGGTCGAGTACGCGGGGGAGGTGCTGTGATCTTTCTGACCGTCGGCGGCCGCTACGGCTTCGACCGACTCGTGCGCGCCGTCGACGACATGGTCGACCGCGGCGAGATCAAGGACGAGATCACGGCCCAGATCGGCGTCGGCGCCTACGAGCCGCGTCACATGCACTTCGAGCGCTTCATCGACGGCACTCGTTACGACGCCCGCATGCGCGATGCCCGCATGCTGATCGGCCACGCCGGTTCGGGAACGATCTCGCTGGCGGTCACCAACTGCAAGCCGTTGCTCGTCATGCCGCGTCGCAAGCGCTACCACGAGCACGTCAACGACCATCAAGTCGCCACCGCCCGCAAGTTCGAAGAGCTGCACCACGTGCTGACGGCCGACTACGCCGAGGACCTGCCGCGCCGCTTCGCCGAGTTGCAGGACTTCGTCCCCGTGCGCCGCGTCGCCCGCACCGACGAACTCGCCGGCCGCATCGGCGAGTTCCTCCGCTCGCTCTCGTAGCGCGCGGCCCCGGTTAGCGGAAGCGTTCGCCGTCTCTGGGGAGTGCGAGGCCGATCGCTAGTCCCGTCAGGGTGCCGGTGAGTTTGAGGGTGTGGGCCACGATCGCCGACTTGTCGCGATGCGCGACGTTGCGGGTCAGCTCGACGACGCCGTCGGTGACGAGGCGGCGCCGCAGCAGCGGCTGCACGGTGCGGCGATCGGCGACGCGCCACAGCTTGGCGACCATGGCCCCCGTCCCGAGACCTACGCCCCAGTTGTAACGAACCACCTCGCGGTGGGTGCGCCAGTCGCGGTGCAGCACCAGCGCGTCGGGTTCGTACACGCCGGTCCAGCCGTGGTGCAGCAGCCGCACGAACAGGTCGTGGTCCTCCGCGCTGCGCAGGCGGGTGCCGGCGCCGAGGCGTTCGTCGGCGCCACCGCACGCTTCCCACGCGGTCCGTCGAAACGCCATGCACGCGCCGTTGCCAAGCTCGATTGGATCGGTGGCGCCGGCGAAGCGGGCGCGCGGTCGGGGACGCGCCGCGTCAAAGGGCAGGTGCGGGTTGTCGACATCCGCGCGCACCTGTCCGAGCACGAAGCCGACTTCGCTATCGGCGAATCCGTCGGCGAGGTGCTCGAGCCAACCCGGTTGCGGGCGGCAGTCGTCGTCGGTGAACACCACGATCGGCGCGTCGGTTTCGGCGACGCCGAGGTTGCGCGCCCGGGAGAGGCCCTTGCGCCCGGCCCGCGCCACGCGCACGCCGCGCTGGCGCGCCACCTCCTGGGTGCTGTCCGTCGACGACGCCGAGTCGACGACGAGCAACTCGTCACCGGGGCGCAGCGTCGGGATCGTGGCGTCGAGCGCGTCGGCGAGCATCGACGGCCGATCGCGCGTGCAGATGACGACGGCGCAGCGCTCAGACACGCGCCACCTCGCCGAGCGCGGTGACGCGCGCCCGCGCCGCCGGCAGCGGTGCGTGGGTGGCCGCGACCGCCGGATGGCCCCGCGCCGCGAGGGCGGCGCGCCGCGCCGGGTCGCGCAGCAACGCGACAAGCGCGTCGGCGAAACGGTGCTCGTCGGCAACGACGGGTCCGTCCTCCGGCGCCACGTGGAGACCCTCGACGCCGGCCGGCGTCGTCACGACCGGCACGCCGTAGGCCAGCGCTTCGACCACCTTCACCTTCGGCCCGCTCGTGCCCGGGCACGGGTAGGCGACGACCGCGGCGCGCCCCAAAACGTCCGCAGGCCGGCGCACGGCGCCCACCTGTTCGACGCCGGCGAGCGTGCCCACGCCCATCGTCTCGAGGCCGCGGCCCGCCAGCAGCAAACGGGCGCCGGGCACCGCGTCGCGCACCGCCGGCCAGCACGCCAAAAGACGATCGAGCGCTGCGTGGTTCGGCGCCCAGTTCCACGACGCCAGCAGCGCGACGACGGGTTCGTCGACGACGTCGAGGGGCTGCGGCGGCACCGGATACGCCATCGGTACGACGGTGGCGCGTCGGCCGGCGGCGGCCCTCGCGACGCGGTCCGACATCGCCAGCACCTTGGACGCCCGCGCCGCGACCCGCCGCTCGTGGCGCATGTCCTGTACGTCGGGCGGCGTCGGGCGCCGCAGCGCCGGCGCGTCGATCTTGGTGAGGTAGTGGAAGACAACTGCGGCGCCCGGGTGCTGCGCCACGACGGGCCACGACAGTGGGTCTTCGGCGATGGCGGTCGCATCTGCCGGTGGCCGCCATTCGATGCGGGCCGCGTCCCAGCGCGGCTTGAACAGCGCCCGCCCGTGCATCTTCCAACCGGCCTCGTAGGGAACGGGCCGGTACTCGCACCAGTCGGGCATGTCGTCGTGGGGCTGGTCGTGGGCCCACGACATCGCCGTCACCTCGTGACCGTCGGCGAGGAGGCCCTCCACGAGGGCGCGAAAGATCTTGCCGTCCTGGCTGCCTTCGGGCGTCGGGTTGTGTCGGCTGACGAAGGCCAGGCGCATCGAGCGGCGAGGCTACGTTCCCGGTGAATGCAAGTCGCAGTCATCGTGCCCGCCTTCCAGGCGGCGTCGACGCTCGGCGCCACGCTGGCGTCGGTGGCGGCCCAGACGCGCCCGCCCGAAGAGGTCGTCGTGGTCGACGACGGCTCGCGCGACGACACCGTCGCGCTGGCCAAGAGTTGGGACTCGCATCTGCCGCTCACGGTCATCAGCAGCGGCACGAACGCCGGGCCGTCCGCGGCGCGCCGCGCCGGGATCGCAGCGGCGACCAGCGACCTGATCGCCCTGCTCGACGCCGACGACGTGTGGTTCCCGGACCACCTCGACGCGATGCTCGGGGCCTACGCCACCACCGACGACGGGCTGGCGTCGGCCGACACGCTGACGTGGATCCCCGGCCGCGCCGTCAGCACGCGCCCGCTCGGCGTCGCCGCACCCCTGCCGGAGCGCGACAAGCAGCTGGCGTGGCTGCTCGTCGAGAACCACCTGTCGATCTCGGCGCTGTTCTCCCGCACCCGTTACGACGCCGTCGGCGGTTTCCGCCCTGAGTTCCGCGGCACGGAGGACTGGGACCTGTGGATCCGCATGGTGCGCGCCGGCGCCGCCGTTGCGCGACCGGATCACCCCACGGTGCTGTACCGGTTGTCGCGCGGCGCGGTGTCGAGTGACGATCGCATGGTGGCGGCGCGCCGCGCCGTGCTCGACGCCGCCGCCCGCGAAGGCGGCGCGGACGAGCGCGCCGCGTTGCGCGTCGGGCTGCGGCACAACCGGGCGGCGGCGAACCTGGTGCGGTCCTACGACCTCGCGTCGCGGGGACGGGTGACCGCGGCGCGCGTCGCCGGCCTGCGCGCCCTGCCCGGCATCCGCGCCGTCGCCGTGCGCGGCGCGGCAATGGCGATTGCGCCCAAGTGGGCGGTGGCCCGGCGCAACGAGGTGCGCTATGACCCCGACGTCTGGTTGCGCCGCTACGGCGCCTGACCGCCGAGCACGGCGTCGTAGATACTCAGCAGGCGGTCGGCGAACGCGTCGGGCGTGAACTGCATCTCGTAGTGACGGCGCGCCGCCGCGCCCAGCGCGTGTGCGGCCGACGCGTCGGCGAACGCGTCGAGACCCGTGGCGAGTGCCGCCGCGTCGAACGGGTCGACGATCACGCCGCCGTCGCCCACCACTTCGGGCAGCCCACCGACGCGCGTCACCAGCGCCGGCACGCCCAACGCCGCGGCTTCGGCCACGCCGAGCCCGAACGGCTCCTGACCGCGCGACGGCGCGACGAGGACGCGAGCGCGGGCCAGCGCGTCGAATACGCCGGCGCGGTCGAGACGGCCGAGGAAGGTGACGTTCGCCCCCGCGATCCGCTCTAGCGCGGCGCGCTCCGGTCCCTCACCCACGATCGCGAACCGCATCTCGCCGCGTCGCGCCGCCGCGTCGAGCAACAGATCGACGCCCTTTTCGTACGACAGGCGACCGACGTAGAGCGCGAAGCCCTCGTCCTGTGCGGGGTCGCGTGGCGACGGATCCACGTCGAGGCCGTTGGGGCACACGACGATTCGGTCCGCGGGCAGCGCAGCACGAACAGATGCGGCGACGGCCTCGCTGACCGCCACGAAGCGGGCGACGCGCCGCGTCCACGTTCGCCGTTGCCGCACCTGCAGCGCCACGGCCGCGGCGGAGAGCACGAACGAGTCGCGGTAGCAGCGGTGGACGACGCCGGGCAGCGGCGCGTGGCCGACGCAGTCGGTGCAGGCGTGTCCGTCGCGTACGAGGAACGGCTGCACGCACACGGCGCGCGCGTTGTGCAGGTGTTGCACGACGGGTACACCCGCGGCGTGCGCCGCGGCGTACACCGCGGGACGCGCCATCAGGAACTGGTTGTGCACGTGCACGACGTCGAAGCGCTCGCGTTCCAGCAACGCCCGTACGTCCCGGCCGCCGCTGCGCACCACGGAGTGGCCGCGCGCGGCGAGCACGGTCTCCTGCGTGTCTGCCAGCCGCTCCTCCCCGCCGGGCTGGGCGTAGGGCTGGTGGACGAGGAGGATCTTCATCGCGCGCGCGTCGCCAGGTAGGCGCGGTAGATCGGCTCCATCGTGTCCCACGGCGTCCACGGGCCCACGAGCTCGCGCACGCGTTGCGCGGCGGCGAGGCCCAGGCGCGTCGTCGCGTCGCGATCGGTCGCGATGCGCACGAACGCATCAGCGGCGGCGTCGACGGTACCGGCGATGAATCCCGTATCGCCTACCAGCAACTCGATGCCGGGCACCGGCGAGCCCACCACGGTGCGGCCCGCCCACATCGCTTCCATGACGGCAAGCGGCGTGCCCTCGCTGCGGGCGAACAGCGCCAGCGCCCACGAACGGCGCAGCACTGTTGCCGGGTCGGCCTGGCCGAGCATCTCGACCGGCGCACCCAGCTGCGCGATGAGTGCGGCGATCTCGTCGCCGCGGTCGCCGGTACCGCCGAGCAGACCGCGTACGCGCTGGCCGCGCCGCACCGTCTCGGCGATAGCTCGCACGAAGATCTCCGGTTGCTTGCGCTGGTCGAGGGCGCCGAGCCAGCCGATGACCGGCACCTCTCCGCTCGGCAGGCCCATGACGTCGAGGGCGCGCAACGCCGGGCTGGCGTAGGGCTCGTACACCCACGGCTTCGGGTAGCCGGGTTCGCCCGTCGACGCCCGCCGCGCCAACCGCGGCAGCGTGGCCAGCCACAGCCGCCGCAGGCGCGCGTAGCCCGGGGGATCGCTCGGGTCGGGATGGGCGCCGTGCACCGAGAGGAACGGGGTGGGCAGGCCGGCGAGACGGGCGAGGAGCACCGACCGCATCCCGTGGACGTGCACGACGGTGTTGTCGTCGACCAGCACCTGAAGCGCGTGCAGCGCCCGGCGGGCGGCGCGCATCTCGCCGGCGCGCCGCGCCGTTACCACCGCCGGTATCTCGACCCAGATCGCCGGCGCGGCCGGCGCGGCTCCGTCCGCCGGGGCGGCGACGATGACGCCCCAGCCGCGGCCGGCGAACCATTCGGCTTGCAGGCGGACCAGCGCGCCGAGGCCGCCCGCCAGGGTGTCACTGACCACAAGCAGACGGCCCACGGCTCCTAACCTAGAAAGACTGTGGCGTCGCGACCGAAACCCCGTCCCGTTCCGCTCGAGCCCGAGGCGGTACCGGAGCCTCAGCCACTGCCGGCACCGCCGCGGCGCTTCGCCCCGCAGGGCGTGGCCTACGCCAACGCGTGGGACGCGATCATGGTGCTGTCGATCGCCAATCTCCTGGTGGCGGTCGCCATCGGGCTCATCTGCGCCGGCCTCGGTTACGCCGACGTGATGCGCCAGCCCGCCGAGTACCAGTCGACCGCCATCATGCTGATGGACCAGCCTCAGGCGCTCACCAAGGGCGACTCTGGCATCGTGGTGAAGCTCAACTTGCTGCGGGCGAAGTACGCAGCCCTGATCACGACGCCCGAGATCGTCCTGCCCGCCGCCCGCGAATCCGGCCTGTCGGCTGGTGAGGTGCGCAGCGCAGAACATCCGCTGTATCCGCAGAACTCGTTGACGCTGCTGCCCATCGCCCGCACCAGCAGTCCCGAGCGCGCGCAGAAGATCGCGCAGGCCACAGCCGACGCGCTGACGAAGTACGTCCAGGATGAGCAGGCGGCCACCGGTCTCGATCCGGCCACGCGCCTGAGCTTGCGCGTCATCCAGAACGCCGGGCCCGGGCTCAAGGTTTCACCCGTGACCCAGCGCGCCCGCCAAGTCGCCCTGGTCGCGGCGGCGGGCGGCATGCTGCTGGCCTACGTCGGGTTGCAGCTGCGCTCGGCGCGGCGCGCTCCACTGCCCACCTCGTCCGCGTAACGACGCAGTGCCCACTCTCGCGATCCAGCTGATCGCGGTCGCGCTGCTCGTCGTGCACCTGCGGGGTTCGGTGAAGGTCTCCGCGGCCGCGCTCATCGGATCGACGTTCGTCATCCCCGGAGCGATCCTCTTCCCGCAGGCGCCGGCGTACGTGTTCGTCGCTCGCCTCGGGCTGTGGGCGGCCTGCGTCGGACTGCTCGTCCGCGCCGGGCGTGGCGACATCGACCGCTCGCTGCTGCGCCCGTCGCGCGTCCTCGTGGCCTTCGGATTGTTCGTCGCCGCCGCCTTCGTCATCGGCGTGGCCAACGGCCCCTATCCGTCGCAGAGCGCCCGCTCGTTCGAGTTGTGGCTGCTGTTGCTCGACCAGTTCCTGTTCCTGTGGGCGGCGACGGTGTTCGTGCGCCTATTGGGCGTCCGCTTCATCGCCGCGTGCGCGCTCGTGGGTGTGGTGTTCGCCTCGGGCATCGCCATCGCCGAGCGCGTCACCGGCGCCAGCTACGCCCACTGGTGGTTCCGCCACCAGGTGAAGTTCGGCCTCGCCGGCCAGCGTCTCGAAACGCGCGGCGGCAAAGTGCGGGTGCGGGCGACGGGTGAATACTCGCTCCAGTTCGCGTGGGTGCTGGCCTACTTCATGCCGCTGCTCGGCGTGCTGGCGCTGCGGACGAAGCGCTTCCTGGTACTGCTGGCGCCGGTGGTGGTGATGATCGCCATCGTCTTGACCGTGACCCGCAGCGTCTTCGGAGGACTCGGGCTCGGCGCGCTGTGCCTGCTGCTGTTCGCCCGCGGCGACCGCAAGGTGATCGGCGCCGTATTCGGCGTCGCGCTGCTGGCCGCGGCGGTGTACGCGTCGAGCGGCGCGGTGCGCCACCCGTACCAGGCGGCCGATCCCGAATCGCAGACGGTGCGGACGCGCCGCCTGAGCATCCTCACCAACGAACTCACGCACTACCAGTGGACCGGTCTAGGCCTCGACGGGCCGACCGAGCGGGGCATCGACTCGACCGACTCCGCACTGTTGGGCACCTACGCCGGGACGGGTGCGCTCGGCGTCGCCGCACTGATCGGAGCGCTGGCGACGGCCGCATTGACGATCGTGGCGGCTGGCGTGCTCGGTGACCCCGAAGACGGACCGATCGCCGGCGCCTTGCTCGGGGCGCTGGTCGCCGCCGGCCTCGGCATGTTCGCGTTCGACTCCCTCAGCGGCCCGCTGCCGAGTTGGAACCTGTGGCTCTTCGCCGCCCTCGGCGTCGGCCTCTACGAAGAGGTCATGGCCAAGCGGGCCGGACCATTACGGCCGCGCTCGGTCAGGTTGTCACCGCGGCGGCTGATCCTGCCGCTGTTCGGGCTCGGTCTCGGCGCCGCGGTCATGGCGGCGACGCCGACCCACGTGGCGTCGGAGTTCACGATGTTCACGCTCAGCCCGACGTATCTCACACAGGCCGACACGCCCCACGTCGACTTCGTCGGGCGCGTGCTCGTGCAGGCGACGTGCGATTCGGTACGCGCCGCCTTCGCGGTCCGCTCCGACGTTCACCTCGACTGCTTCGACCCACTCCAGTCGGGGCCGGGCACGGGTCTGGTGCGCATCGAGACGCGCACGCGTGCGGAGTTGCGCGACGCGGCGACGACGTTCTACGGCGTGGCCAAGCGCGTCCACGGCGCAACGCGGATTGCGATCGTGCGCCCGGCGGTGGCGGCCAAACCGACGTGGGCGCGCACGGCACCGGGCACGGGTGCGTTGCTGTTCGCCGAGTTGGCGCTGCTGTTGCCGTCGATCCGGTTCCGACGGCGCCGGGTTACTTCCCGGTCGCGCGTGCCAGCGAGTCCTTCACTGGCTTACCGCTGACCGAGGCGTGACCGCTGCTGTCGAGGAGGCAGAAGTCGGTCATGCGACCGCTGCACCACTGCCACGTGGCCCAACCGATGTGGTGTTGCTCGGCCCAGTCGATCGGCGCTTGGATCTCGCCGGGGATCGAGCGCTGCGTGCCGAACTCGGTGATCATGACGGCGCGCTTGGCGACGGCCGGCGCGATCTGGGTGTCGAGGAACGGCGGGTACTGCTTGCCCTCGCACCAGTACGGCGTCTGGTAGTAGACGGTGCCGCCAAGACCGACGCAATAGAAGGGGTACGTGTGCGCGGCGTACACGACGTTGTGGTCACCCGACAGCGGGTTGTTCACGACCATGCGCAGGTCGTTGCCCCACAGGTTGCCGGTGGCGAAGACCAGGTTGGTGTTGCCGGTCGAGCGGAACCCGTCGAGCATCTGCTGCATGCCGACGGCGCGGAAACCGTCGACGATGCCGCCGTTGCGCCAGATGCCGTCAGGAATGTCGTGGGGCTCGTTGTAGAGGTCGACGGCGACCCAAGGGTGGTTCTTGTAGCGGGTGCCCAGCGCCTTGACGAAGGCCAGGTTCTGGAGGTCGGGCGCCCGCTCCGGGCCCCACCACTGACCGGTGCCGCACGTGAGTCCTTTGGTCGACATGTGGTCGTCGAGGATGACGAGCATCTTGAGCTGCTCGGCCCAGCGCACGATCTTGTCGACGTGCTTCAGGTAGTTCTTGTCGTAGGTGCACATGCGGGGCAGGCCGAACGTCGGCGACAGGGGAATGCGCACGACGTTGACGCCCCAGCTCTTCATCTTCTTGTAGTTCTCGTAGGTGTCGCCGTAGCCGCCCTTGGTGAACTGCAGCCCGCCCTTGTTCACGCCGCGAGGCATGAATTGCTTGCCCGTCGGGCCGATGATCTGCGTCCCGACGACGGTGAACTTGCCGTTCACCGGCTTCGTCGCTGCCTGGACCTTCGAGACGGCTTTCACCTTTGGCAGCGCCTCGGCATTCGACGACAGGCCCACGAGCATCGTGGCGGCGACGCCGAGTACCGCCGCCCGCTTGGCCATGTTCTTCCGCACGTACTTCACGATCACGTCTACAACCCCATGGTTCCCAGCTGGTTTCGGGCGAGATGCTACCAGCGGTCCACGAAATGTCCGTTGCGGACCGGTACGAAGGCGGCGCGGGCGAACCCCGCCGCCGTCCCGGCGAGACGGGCGGCGACGCGGGCCACCTCGGTCTTGTTGCGGTCGCGTAGCGGGGCTCCAAAGCGCTGGAGCCCCCAGCCCCACAGCGCTTCGCCCCCCACGCGCCGGGCACGGCGCCGGTCGGTGCGGACGAGCTTGGCCAGGCGGGCGCCGTTGCCGAACCCGTAGCGCCAGTCGAGCCGGACGAGCTGCGCCGGCGAGCGCCACTGCTCGTGGCGGGCGGCCGCCGTCGGTTCATAGCGACCCAGGTAGCCCGCCGCGAATAGGCGGTCGTAGAGATCGGCCTCGGGGGCGGACTTAAAACGGCCGCCGTTGCCCAGGGCGTCGTCCCATCCGCCGACAGCGGCGAGGGCTTCGGCGCGCACGAGCAAATTGGCGCCGTGGCCGAGGTCGCCGCGGCTGTCGTCGTCGAGGGTCGCGGGGTCGGCGTCGTCCTTGACCGCCACGCCGCCGTGGTGGGTGCCGGCGTCGAGCGGCCCGAGGCGGCCGGTGATGAACGCGGCGTCGGGGTGGGCCGCCGCGCTGGTGGCGAAGGCGTCGGCCCAGCCGGGATCGACGACGACGTCGTCGTCGACGTAGGCCAGTAAGTCATGCGTCGCCGCGTGCCACCCGGCGTTGCGGGCGCGGTTCACTCCCGGCCGCTCGACGCGCACCACCCGCGTATCGGCGAGCGCGATCGGTGGTTGCGACGCGGAATCCACGACGATGAGTTCGTCCTCGGGGCCCATGGCGGCCCGCACGCTGGCGACGCAGCGGGCGAGTTGCTCGGGACGGTCGCGTGAGGGGACGACGATCGACAGGGGAGGGCGTGTCAAATGAACAGCGTGCCGTAGCGCACCGAACCGGCGGCGGTGACGGCCACCTCGGCGATGTCGGCGACGGCCAACTGCGCGCCGGCGCGGCCTCCGCTGGCCCGCATCCGTCGTACGAAGACCGGCGCCACGAGCGCGAGCCAGCGCCAGTTGAACGGCGCCAGCACGAGACCGAGCAGCGCCAGCGCGCCAGTCGTGTGCGACTTCTTCCAGAAGATGCGGCGGTAAATCAGTGGCCGCAGTTGCGGATGGCGCTTGATGCTCAGCGGCGCGTTCGCCCACCGCGGCAGCGACCGCAAGTGATCCTGGAACGTGACGGCGCGCACGGCGTGCCACACGACGGCGTCGTCGACGTAGCGCACGCCGCCACCGGACTCGAGGACGCGATGGGCGAGGTCGGAGTCCTCGCCCGCGCCCCAGTAGGCGTCGTCGTATCCGCCGACGCGCTCTAGGGCGCTGCGCCGGTAGACGAGGTTGGCGTTCGGGTACCCCTCGTAGCGCTGGTGCACTTCGATGGTGCGTTTGAACACGCCCTCGACGCCGGCGTCCTCTGGATGAGCGTCGACGCGGCCCTGGACGATGTCGACGGAGTCGTCGGCGGCATCGAAGGCGGCGAGCGCGCTCTTGAGCCAGCCGGGCGCCGGTTCGCAGTCGTCGTCGGTGAAGGCGACGAACGGCGCCCGGGCGGCGCGCCAACCGACGTTTCGTTTCGGCACCGCACCCCGTTCGGGGATCTGGAGAGCGCGCAGCGGCAGGCGGTCCTGCCAGGCGGCGAGCAGGGCCCGCACGCCGAAGTCGCCGTCGTGCACGACGATGGCCTCGAAGTCGACGCCGTCCTGGGCGGCGAGGCCGCGCAGCGTGCGCTCGAGCAGCGCGACGCGGTCGACGGTGGGCACCACGACGGATATGCGCGGTTCGCTCATGCCTTGTGCTTCGTCCAGGCCGGCCACTCCGGGTCAGGCGCGCCCGCAGCCCCGCGCTCCACGGCGTCCATCCACGGGTGGTCGAGCGAGCGCACCACCTCGGCCGGCACGCCGGACGCGAACACGCCGGCGGGGATGTCCTTGGCCACGACGGAGCTCGGACCGATCACCGTCCACGGGCCGATGGTCACGCCCCGACCCACCGAGACCCGCGGGCAGATGAACGTGTTGCGGCCGATGTCGACGGGGGCGAACTTGACGTTCTCACCGACGGGCTCGTCGGGCGTCGTGTGAAAGTGCGTGGAGTCGGCCACGGTGGCGTACTCGGCCATGATGGCCGCGTAGCCGAGATGGACGGAGTCGCCGCAGTGAAGCACCGAGCCGTAGCTGATGGTGTTCTCGCCGTCGAGGGTGATGCGCCCTTCGATCTGCACCGCCACACCGGCGCGCAGGTCGGTGCGGATGCCGGCGGTGAACGAGCCGCCCTTCATGTGGATCGTCACGTTGTCGCCGATGCGCGACCGGGCGCCCATCGAAAAGGTGGTGTGGGTACCCGGCCAGACATAGACCCGCACGCCCCGGCCGATGCGCACGTCGGGGGCGAAGTGGAACTCGACCGTGGCCCGCTCCCACGTGGCCATCGCCTTGACCCGCGCCACGAAGACCTGCTGGCGCAAACGGCGCCAGGCGACCACGACTTGGTGCTGGTGGTCGCGCATGAATTGGACGGGTCTCATAAAGCGCCCACAATCTACGGGTGATGCGGCGCATTCGTCTCCTCAAGGTGGCCGTGCCCCTCGCGCTGCTCGCCCTCGTCGTGTGGCCGTTTTATCCGTGGTGGGTGCACCTGGTGTCCCTCGCGGCGCTCCTCGGCGTGTGGACGTACTCCTATGTCCGCTACCGCCGCGCGGCGCGGGCCGAGACGGCGCGTGAGCGCGAGCTGCTACGCACCGCCAACTGGGAGACGTTCTCGCGCGTCTACAACGAGAAGGTCGTCACCATCGAAGAAGAGTTCGACATCTGGGGCGAGTACCACCAGCACCGCCACGAGATGCGCTACGACCTGACCTCGACCGCCGCGTCGCGTGCGTGCCCGGACGGCGGTGTCGTGCTCGACCTCGGGTGCGGCTCCGCGCTGGTCGCGGACCGCCTCGCCGACCGCACGCTCACCTACGTCGGCGTCGACTACGGCGGCCACCACATTGCCTACGCCAAGGCCAAGCACGCGGACGACCCGAAGACGCTCACGACGGTGTGGGCGCGGTCGTCGGCCGAGGAATTGCCCTTCGCCGACGCGACCTTCGACGTGGTCGTGTTCTCCGAAGTCATCGAGCACCTGATGCAACCTGAGTTGGCAGTGTGGGAGATCGCCCGCGTGCTCAAGCCCGGCGGCACGTTCGTGATGACGACCAACAACGCGTCGGAGGTACCGCTGCGCTCGCCACTCACGCACCTGTTCGCCTGGCTGGAAAAGGCGTTCGGCGCCTACCGACCCGAGCTCATCTCGCTGCGACCGTGGGTGTGGCCCTACAAGGTGGACCGCGCGCTGCTGCCCCCCGACGCGCCCGACGTGTGGGTGCCGCACACGCATCACATCTACGGCGAGACGCGCGCCATGTTCGCCGCCGCCGGGTTCGGCGACTTCCACTTCTCGACCTTCGAATTCCCGCCACCGCAATCACAGTCGGCGAAGTTCTTCGACCGCCGCGGTGAGTGGGGGCGTCGCGCCGTGGACGTCGTCGAGCGGGTGTGCCGCGCCGTACCGCTGCTCAACCGCCTCGGTTGTCACATGCTCGTCGTGTGCCGGAAGACCGGCGCGCCGGTGAGCCTGACGCCGCCACCGGGCGTGTGGCCCGGACCCTTCTCGGGGTCGGGCGAAGCGGTGCCGCTGACGGTCGGGACCGGCGCGTGATGGACGTTCGGCGCAGGTTGCTCCGCCGGCACGCGGCGCTGCGGCCGTTGCTGCCCCGCGGCTACCACGCCTATCCCGTCGCCGGCGGGCGGATCTATCTCGACCTGCGCGAGTCGCCGATGATGCTGGCGCGGGTGCTGCGCATGTACGAGGCGCCCAAGTTCGCCGCGCTGCGCCAGCACCTGCGCCCCGGCGACGTGTTCGTCGACGTCGGCGCCAACAAGGGCGACTTCGCGCTGTTCGCCGCCCGTCTCGTCGGCGCCGGCGGGCGCGTGATCGCCGTCGAGCCGGAGCCGACCAATGCCGACTGGATCGAGCGCAGCGTGGCGCGTAACCACTACGCCAACGTCGAGGTGGTGCGTGTCGCGCTGGCCGAACGCGACGGCGATGCGGTCCTGCACCTCGGCGAAAAGTCCGGATGGCACAGCCTGCTGTCGACCGAGGGCGTCGCCACCACCGGCGAGGTCACCGTGCCCACCCAAACCCTCGACGCCATGCTCGCGGCCCGCGACGTCGACCACGTCGACGCCATCAAGATCGACGTCGAAGGCGCCGAGGAACGCGTCCTCGCCGGCGCGGCCGCCACGTTCTCCGGCGACCACCCGATGCTGGTGCTGCTCGACGTGCACCCAGGCCGCGGCGTCGACCCCGTCGCCGTCGGCGCTCGCCTCACCGACTGGGGCTTCACCCTCGACGCCCCCGTCACCCCGACGACGAAGTCGATCACCGCCCTGCGCTCCTAGCCCGCCGGGCGCACCGGCGGCGGCCGCGCGGCGGGCGGCCGCGGGTCCTGTCGCTGTGCAAGCGAAAAGGCGAGCGCGCTTGGCCTCGTTTGGTGGAACCAGCGGCGTTGCTTTCGCTTGCACAGCATGGATGCGGCGGGGCGGCTTGCGCCGGTGGCGGCTGGCGCCGCCGCCGCTAGCTCTCGGTGAGTTCGCCGCGGTAGATCTGCTCGAGGCGCGGCACGATCGCCGCTTCCCAGCTGTACTTGGCGACGGCTTCGCGGCGGCAGGCGTCCCGCGTCTTGTCGCCCTTGGCGGCGAGGGCGAGCGCCTCGAGGCAGGCGTTGGCCAGCGCCTTGGGCGACTGGTCGCGCGCCAGCACGCCGATGCCGGGCTGGACGATCTCGACCGGCCCGCCGCTGTCGGCGATGGCGACGATGGGCGTCCCCGACGCCAGCGACTCGACGAGCACGAGGCCGAACGCCTCGCGCATCGACGGCAGCACCGTCGCCCACGCTGCCCCGTAGAGCGATGCCACGTCTTCGACATCGCCTACGCCGTGCACGTCGGTGGCGGCGCGCACTCGAGCGGTCGAATCGGCCAGCGCCGAGGTCGGGTCGCCGGGGCCGGCGAGCATCAACCGCACCTCGGGGCGGGTCGCCACGATGAGGTCGAAGGCTTCGAGCAGCAACGGCAGGTTCTTGCGCGGCTCGTCGACGGCGCTCATGAACAGCAGCGTCGGCACGTCGCTGCGCTGCGAGGGCGGAGCGAAGCGCACGAGGTCGACGCCGCCGCCGACCACGAGGCCGCGCCGGTCGTAGTCGGATTCGAGCACCGCACGCGTTGCTTCGGACAGGCACACGTAGGCGTCGAGGTTGCGCACCGCGTACTGGAACAGCCGGTGGTCGGGCCGCTGCTCGCGGTACGAGCGGACGGGGCCGCCGAGGTCGGTGTAGACCGAGCGCACCTTCGGGAACAGACGCACCGACGACAAAAACGCGGCGGCCGCCGCGTCTCCCGTCCCGAAGGCGTGCCACACGTCGATGCCGTCGAAGAGGTGCCGCACCAGCACTTCGCGCCCGAAGGCGACTTCGGGGGCGAACTCGCCGTAGCGGGTCGGTCCGGTGCGCCGCTGCAAACGCTGGACCGGCACGTCGAGCACCGTGCCCTTCGACGGCTGCGGCGCGGTGGCGACGATGCGGACGTCGTGGCCGGCGTCGACCAGCGCCGCGCCGAGCTCGTGGATGTAGCGCTCCGCGCCGCGACGCACTTCGGGCCAGCAATAGGTGTGCGTCAACAACACTCGTAGTTCGCGCACGACGGCGCAGTCTGCCATCGTTCTCGCCGTGGCCAGCACTCTGGAGGGGTTCGACCTCACGCCGACGCCGCCGCCGGTGCGCGGGATCGTGCGCGACGTCTGGCGCTCTCGAGGTCTCGTCGCGGTGCTGGCCCGCAAGGACTTCTTCGTCCGTTACCGCCGCACGTCGTTCGGTTTGCTGTGGGCCGTCGGCCTGCCGCTGCTTCAGGCGATGATCCTCACGCTGGTGTTCGGCCACCTGCTGCGGTCCCACGCGCCCGACTACGCCGCCTACGTGTTCGCCGGCATGGTGCCGTGGTCGTACTTCTCCTCCACGCTCGGCGGCGGGGCTACGGCCATCGTCGACAACTCGTCGCTGTCGAACCGCATCTACTTCCCCCGCGCGGTGCTGCCGCTCGTGAGCGCGGTGAGCGCCATGTACGGCGTGGCCGTGAGCGTCGTCATTCTCGTGGTCATGTGCCTCGGCTTCGGCGTGCACCTTGGACCGAAACTGCTGCTGCTGATCCCGGGCGTCGTGCTGGTAGCGGTGCTGGCGTCGGCGTTCTCGCTCGTGCTCGCGGCGCTCCACGTCTACTTCCGCGACGTGCGCTTCCTCGTGACCGCGGCGCTCACCGTGTGGCTCTACGTGACGCCGATCATCTTTTCGATCGACCAGCTGCCGCGCTCGCTGCGGCCCTTCGTGCGGGTCAACCCGATGACCGGCGTCGTCGAGCTGTTCCGCTTCGCCACCGTGGGCGCGTCGCCGAACTGGACACTGTCGCTGCTCGTCGCCGGCGCATGGATCGTCGCCCTCGTGCTCGTTGCGCTCGCGTTGCACCGTCGCTTCGACCGACTCTTCGCCGACCGCCTCTGATGCCGACGCCGCTCATCTCTCTGGCCGACGTCGGCAAGCGCTACACGAAGTTCGAGGACGCGCCGATGCTCGTGTCCGCGCTGCGGTTCCGGGCCCGCACGACGCGCTCGCAGCTGTGGGCCGTCCGCCACGTCGACCTCGAGGTCGGCGCCGGAGAGTGCGTCGGCGTCATCGGTCGCAACGGTTCGGGCAAGTCCACCCTGCTCCAGATGCTCGCCGGTGTCACCGCACCGAGCGAGGGTCGCGTGAGCGTGCGGGGGAAGGTGGCGCCGCTCATCTCCGTCGGCGTCGGCTTTCACCCTGAGTTGACCGGCCGCGAGAACGTCTACGTGAACGCCGCCATCCTCGGGCTCAGCCGCGCCGAGGTCGACGCCCGGCTCGACGACATCATCGACTTCGCCGACGTCACCGGCTTCGTCGACACGCCGGTGAAATTCTATTCGTCGGGCATGTTCGTGCGCCTCGGCTTCGCGGTGGCCATCAACGTCAACCCGCAAGTGCTGCTCATCGATGAGGTGCTCGCCGTGGGCGACCTCGGGTTCCAGATGAAGTGCTTCGACAAGATGGCCGAGATTCGTGACTCGGGCGCCACGGTCGTGGTCGTCAGTCACAACCTCAACGCCGTGCGGCGCATGTGCGACCACACGATGGTGCTGCACAACGGTGCCCAGCGGTTCTACGGCGCCACCGCGGACGCCATCTCGCTGTACCACCAGTTGCTCGGCGAGGAGCGCGAGCCTGACGCCGATGTCAGCATCGGGTCGGACGAAGAGGTGCGCGGTCTCGCCCAGGTGGAGTCGTGGAAGCGCACCGACGACGGATTCGAAGCGGTCGTCGCGTTCACCGCGCCGATGGACGATCCGGTATTCGGCTTCAGCATCAGCACCGATCGCGGCGTGATGGTCTACGGCGAAGGCGTCCAGGCCGGGCGCGCGTTCGCGGCCGGCGACCGCGTCGAGTTCCGCGTGCGCATCCCGACCGAGCTCGTCTCGGGGTCGTACAAGGCCGGCCTCGGCGTCTCGGAGCACGACACCTTCGAGATGGTCGCCTCAGCCCGGCCGGTGCACTTCTACGTCGACGGCCGTCCCAACGCCAAGGGCGTTGCCGATCTGCACGGGCAGTTCGACTTCAGAAGCTCTTGATCCAGGGCGCGATTTCGTCGGCCAGCATCTGCGCCACGCGGCGCTGGGCCGGCGGCGACCAGTGGTAGCCGTCGGGGATGGCTTGGTCGATGCCCATCTCGTCGGCCAGCACTGAGGCTTCGATCAGCTTCACGTCGCTGTCTTCCGCGGCCGCCTTTCCCACCACGTCGTGGAGCACGCCGTTGAGAATCGCCACCCGCTTGTCGATGCCCGGCAGGTTGTAGAGCAGCCGCGGCCCCGGCGGGTTGATGTCGATGACGAGCACGAGGCGATGATCGCTGCGCGCCAGCAGGATCACCCGCTGCAACTCGGCGGCGAAACGGCGCGGCGACATGCGCCACGTGCGCGTGCCCAGCCGACGCATCGCCCAGCGCTGGTAGCGCCGCAGCCGCGGCCAGACCTGGGGCGCGATCCGGCGCCGGTAGGCGGCGGCCGGCCGCGACAGGCCCTTCTCCCACGTCATGAAGTGGTTGTGCACGCCCTTCGGGATCGCCGGCGCCTGCGCCTCGGCCATGCCGTAGTTGACGACGAGCACGTCGGGACTCCAGGCCCGCTCGTCTTCCTGGTACCGGTGGATCCCGTCGTCGATCAGCTCGTATTCCTTGCCGGCGTTGCGCACCTCGGCGTTGATGCCGGCGTCGCGCAGCAGCAGTTCGAGCACTTCGGCATACGGGCCTTCGAGGCGCGACGTGCGGCCGGGCACGATCGTCGTCATCGAGTTGCCGATGACGAGCACGCGCCACAAGCGCGACTCAGAGGACAAGGGTGTGCTCACGGATCGAGCCCCACAGTAGGGCGACCTCGATCGCCAGATCGAAGAGGACACCGCCGGCGGCGTCGACGATGGCGTCGCGGCGGCGCCACGTATACGGACGGTGGCGCCACAGCATCGGGAACACCAGCAGCGTCTGCAGGTGCGATTGGCGCATGACGTAGCGCCGCCAGAACAGCTGGCGCATCTCCGGGTAGCGACGGACGAGCTTGTTCCAGTTGCCGTATCGCAGGCAGCGCCGCAGGTGCCATCGCAACCCGGGGTAGGTCACGGCGTGGTGGACGACGGCGTCGGCGGCGAAGCCCTCCTGGCCGCCGAGGCGGCGGACGGCCCAGCCCGCCATCGAGTCCTCGCCGAAGAATCCGATGGCCTCGTCGAACCCGCCGGCGGCGACCAGGGCGTCGCGGCGGTAGAAGAGGTTGCACGCCTCGTAGCGACCGGAAAACGACGTGATCTCCTGCGTCGCGTCCCAGCGGCCGCGGGGCGCCGCGGGATCGGGCAGGGTCATGCCCTGCACGGTGGTCACCGACGCATCGTCGAAGGCGGCGATACCAGCAGCCAACCACGTCGGCGTCGGCACGCAGTCGGAGTCGACGAAGGCGACGATCTCACCGTCGCTCGCGTGCACGCCGGCGTTGCGCACCGCGCCGAGGGAGCCGAGTTCGGTGAGCACCTTGACGTCGAAGTTGCGCGGCGCGCGCGCTTCGTCAGGTGTGCCGTCGGTCGATCCGTTGTCGACCACGACGACGTCGAAGTCGCGAAACGTCTGGCGCGCCAAGCCGTCGAGACACGCGGCGAGCATGGCGCGCCGGTTCTTGACCGCGATGTTGACTGTCACCCTCACCGATCGGCGTATCCGAGTTCGTCGAGCCGGTCGCCGGCGTGGCGGTACACGGCCCGCAGTTGCTTGCGCGACAAGCTGCGCCACTTGCCGGCGCCGACATCGCCGGTGGTGTTGTACTGGCTGACGCGTTCGCCGGCGCGACGCGCCACCTCGGCGCGCACGTCGTCGTCGACCGCCAGCCCGAGCCAGGCGAACAGGTCGACGACGCCGGCGACCGGGTCGGCGAGGAGCGACTCGTAGCGCAGGTCGCAGGCGTGGGCGAGCGACGGCAGCCTCGCCGACACCTCACGCGTGATCTCGGACCAGCGGGTGGCCGCGACGACGACGTCGTCGGTGCCCGCCTCCATCTCCAACAGCGATCGCACCACGTCGCGGCCGTCGCGGTGCACCGACACGACCGAGGCGTCGGGGAACACCGTGGCGATGAGGGGCAGGTGCTCGGCGTGCAGGGGCGTCTTCTCGACGACGCGGGGGCCCCACGGCGCCAGCACGGTGCTCACGAAGCCGCGCATCGCCGTCGCCAGCGCGTCGTCGCTGACCCAGTCTCGTAACGCCGCGTTGTTCCACAGCGGCTGCAGCGAGACGAAGAGGGCGGTTTCGACATCGGGTCCGTCGAGCGCGGGGTGCGCCCGCAGCATGTTGGCGACCCAGGTGGTGCCACTGCGCGGGACGCCGACGACGAACACCGGCGCCCGCAACGTCGCCGGCGCCGGCGCCGCGACGTCGTCGGCATACACGGCTTCGATGAGGTCGCGCACCTCGGCGTTCCCGGGCGATACGTCTTCGACCGCGGGGGACCCCGTCGCCGCGTAGATGGCGTCGGTCAGGCCTCGCACCGCGCCGATGAACGTGGCCTCGTCGCACACGCCCGCAAGCCCCGCCGGGCGCGGGTGGCCGCGTCCGGCGTTGAAGTTGCGGAACAGCGCCTGCACGCCGCGCAAGAACAGGTCACCGGCCACTTTGGGCGCTGTGACCGAATCGCCCCGACCCGCGAACACCACCTCCACCGAGCGAAACGTAGTTGCGAGTTCTGGCTGGTACCCTGAGGACGTCGAGAAGCGGGTCCGGGCGCGGGTCCATTAACTGGGAGCAGCTGGTGGTTGCATCACCGCACGACGTCGAAACCGACGCCATGTTGGTTTTCGCCGCGCAAGAAGGCGACGCCGACGCCTTCTCTGAGCTGTTCCGCCGCCACTACCAGACGGTCCGCCGCTCCTGCGCCCGCCGCCTGCGGGACATCCGCGAGGCCGACGAGGTCGCCCAAGCCGCGTTCGTGCGCGCCTACGAGCGCCTCGATCGCTGCACCGGCGACCGTCGCTTCGGCGCCTGGGTGCAGGTGATCGCCAACAACCTGTGCGTCGACCACATGCGCGCCGCGGCCCGCACCACCCCGTCCGACGAGGTGGGCAACGACAGCGTGGAGGCCGTCGAGAACGCTCCTGAGAACGCCGTGCTGCGCGCCGAGCAGGCCGCCCTGATCCAGCGGGCCCTGGCGTCGCTGCCCGACCGCCAGCGCGACGTCGTCGTCGCCCGCGACGTCGACGGCCGGCGCCCGCCGGAAATCGCCGCCGCCCTTGGTCTGTCGCTCGGTGCCGTGGACTCGCTGCTGCTGCGGGCGCGCCGCCGCCTCGCCGCGTCGGTCCAGGCGATGTCGACCGAGTCCGGCGCCGCCAGCGTCGCCAGCACCACGGCGGTCACCGCCGTGAGCGCCGGCGTCACGCAGTTCGCCACGATCACCCGGGTCGCGCAGGCGGTGTCCAACGCCGTGGCCACGGCGTCGTACCACGTCGCCTCCGCGATGGGCATGGTGCCGGGCGTGCCTTCGGTTGTCTCGCAGGCCGCCGCGCCGCTCGCGGCGGGCGCTATCGCGCTGGCGCCCTTCGGCGCCGCCGGCCCGACGGCGCAGGTCACGCCGCCGACGGTGCCAACCATCACGGCGCCGGTCTCGGTGCCCCTCGCGCGTTCGGCACCGGCGCTCGTCGCGACGCTCGAAGAGCAGGCGAAGCCGCTCGTGGGTGCGGCCCACACGAGCGCGCCGATCGCTCCCGCGCTGCCCGCAACCCCGCCTGCCGTCACAACGCCCAGGGCACCCGCGGCCAGCGGCCAAACTGGCCTCGTGCCCGCGGTCACCAACCTTCTCGGCAACACCATCCGCACGATCAGGTGAGTGAATCGGAACTCGCGCCTGAGCTGCGCGAGGCGTGCGGCGTCTTCGGTATTTACGCGCCTGGCCGCGCCGTCTCCTACGCCATCTACGACGGGCTGTTCGCTCTCCAGCACCGCGGCCAGGAATCCGCCGGCATGGCGGTGTCCGACGGGCGCTTCATGGAAGTCACCAAGGACATGGGCCTCGTGTCCAACGTGTTCAACAAGAACATCCTCGCGGCGCTCACCGGTCACCTCGGCATGGGCCATACGCGGTACTCGACGACGGGCTCGTCGGAGTGGCACAACGCCCAGCCGATCTACCGCACGGTCGGCGACGCCGGTTTCGCCCTCGGCCACAACGGCAACCTGAGCAACACGGTGTCGTTGATGGAGTCGGCCGGCATGCTCGCCGGCACCGTGTCGTCCGACAGCGACCTCATGGGCGAGCTCATCGCCCGTGCCTATCCCGCCGAAGAGTCCGCCGACGGTCGCGACCTCGAGCGGTCCCTGATGCACGTGCTGCCGCAACTCGAAGGCGCGTTCAGCCTTGTGGTGATGGACGCCTCGCACGTGATCGGCGTGCGCGACCCCAACGGTTTCCGTCCGCTGTGTCTCGGCAAGATCGACGGCGGCTGGGTGATCGCGTCCGAGAGCCCGGCGCTCGACATCGTCGGTGCGCACTTCGTGCGCGAGATCGACCCGGGCGAGATGGTCGTCATCGACGCGTCGGGTCTGCGTTCGCTGCACCCGTTCCCGAGCGAGCGCGTCTCGCCCCGGCTGTGCATCGTCGAGGCCGTCTACTTCTCGCGTCCCGACGCCCAGCTCTACGGGAAGGAAGTCCACGGCGCCCGTCGCCGCATGGGTGAGCTGCTCGCCGAGCAGGCGCCGGTCGACGCCGACATGGTCATGGGGGTGCCCGAGTCGAGCCTGCCGGCGGCGGAGGGCTACGCCAAGCGCTCCGGCATTCCCTACGGCCAGGGGCTGGTGAAGAACCGCTATATCGGCCGCACGTTCATCGCCCCCGACCAGGCCAGCCGCGACGCCGGCGTGCGCCGCAAATTCAACCCGCTGCGCGACAACGTCGAGGGCAAGCGGTTGATCGTCGTCGAGGACTCCATCGTGCGCGGCACCACGCACAAGGCCGTCGTGCGCATGCTGCGCGAGGCCGGTGCGGCCGAGATTCACCTGCGGGTGACGTTGCCGCCGTGGAAATGGCCGTGCTTCTACGGGATCGACACCGGCACCAAGGCCGAACTCATCGCCGCCAACATGACCGTCGACGAGATCCGCGACTATCTCGGCGCCGACTCGCTGGCGTATCTCCAACTCGACAAGTTGATCGAGGCGATCGACGCGCCCGGCGCCGGGTTCTGCACGGCGTGCCTTACGGGCGAGTACCCCGTCGCCCCGGACATCGCCTTGTCGAAGGGTGTGCTGGAAGCCTCGCGTGCCTGACGCCGACAAGCAGCTCAGCTACAAGGCCGCCGGCGTCGACATCGCGGCGGGTGAGGAAGCCGTGCGTCGCATCCGCGAGCACGTGCGCTCCACCTTCCGTCCCGAAGTCATCGGCGACATCGGCGGCTTCGGCGGTCTGTTCGGTTTTCCGGCCGGTCGCTACAAGAACCCCGTCCTCGTCAGCTCGACCGACGGCACCGGCACCAAGGCGCTGATCGCGCAGGCGACCGGACGCTTCACCACCATCGGCCAGGACCTCGTGGCGATGTGCGTCGACGACATCGTGTGCCAGGGTGCCGAGCCGCTGTTCTTCAACGACTACATCGCGGTGGGCAAGCTCGACCCGCACCAGATCGACCAGCTCGTGGCCGGCATCGCCGAGGGTTGCCGCATCGCCGGGTGTGCCCTCGTCGGCGGTGAGATGGCCGAGCACCCCGGCGCGATGAAGGAAGGCGAGTTCGACCTCGTCGGCTTCACCGTCGGCGTCGTCGAGCGCGACCGCCTGATCACCGGCGAGCACGTACGCGCCGGCGACGTCCTCGTCGGCTTGCCCTCGCCCAACCTGCGCTCGAACGGCTATTCGCTGGCACGCAAGGCGTTGCTCGAAGTCGACGGCCGCTCGCTCGACGCGCCGGCGTACTCCGGGGCGCACCATTCGCTCGCCGACGAGCTGCTGAGCCCGTCGGTCATCTACGCGCCGGCGATCCTCGAGTTGCTGCGCCACGTCGACGTGCACGCCGTCGCCCACATCACCGGCGGCGGCATTCCGGGCAACCTCGTGCGCGTCCTGCCCGACAGTTGCGACGCCGTCGTCGAGCGCCGCCGCTTCGAGACGCCCCGCATCTTCAGCGAGATTCAGCACATCGGCGAGATTCCTGACGCCGAGATGGCGGCCACGTTCAACCTCGGCCTCGGCATGATCGTGGTCGTGCCGCCGTCGGACGCCTACAAGGCGCTCGACGTGCTGCGCGCCGCCGGTCATCTCGCCGTGCAGGTTGGCGAGGTCGTCACCGGCCGCAACGAGGTCCACCTTGCCTGACGTGAAGCAGCAATTGATCGAGCACCTGCTCAAGTACTCGGTCAAGCGGGGCGACTTCACGTTGAAGTCGGGCAAGAAGAGCCCGTACTTCCTCGACTCCAAGCAGACCGCCTGCCGCCCCGACGGCATCCTCCTCGTCGCCCAGGCCGCCCTCGCCGTCATTCCGCCGGAAGCCACGGCTATCGGTGGCCTCACGATGGGCGCCGATCCGATCGCGTTCGCCACCGCCGCCTACGCCGCCACTGTCGGTCGTAGCCTCAAGTCGTTCTCGGTGCGCAAGGAAGTCAAAGACCACGGCGCCGGCGGTCGCATCGCCGGCGCCCTCGACCCCGGGGACAAAGTCGTCCTCACCGAGGACACCACGTCGCGGGGCGTGTCGATTCTCGAAGCCGCCGAAGCCGTGCGCGCCGAGGGCGCGGAGCCCGTCCTCATGGTCGCCCTTGTCGACCGCGGCGGCACCGCGGCCGGCTACGCCGCCGACGCCGGTATCCCCTTCGTCGCCCTCGTGACCGCCCCCGACTTGGGCTTCGACTACGACGGCCCCGTCTCCTAGCGAGCCTGTGTTCTGTGGCACACGAATCGTGTGCCACAGAACACAGGTTTAGTAGGCCAGCAGGTCTTTGATGGCTGCGGCGATGTCGTCGACTTGGGGGAGGACGGCGGCTTCGAGGGTCGGCTCGTAGGCGACGTGGGTGTCGATGGCGGCGACGCGGCGCACGGGGGCGTCGAGTGACTCGAAGCAGTGTTCAGCCACCCAGGCCGCGACCTCGGCGCCGAAGCCGCACGTGATGACGTCTTCGTGCACGACGAGGCAGCGGCCGGTCTTGGCGACCGACGCGGCGACGAGGTCGTGGTCCCACGGAATGATCCAGCGCAGGTCGATCAGCTCGACCTCGTCCTCGTAGCCGAGCGACGCCACTGCTTTGCGCGTCCGCTCGACGGTGGCGCCGTAGCTCACGACGGTGAGCGCGCCGCCTGCGTGGTCGACGTACCCCTTGCCGAAAGGCACCACGTAGTCCTCGGGCGGGAACGGGTCGACGGTGTAGGGCTGGCGCAGCAGGTGCTTGTGCTCGAGGAACATGATCGGGTCATCCGCGCTGAAGGCGGCGCGCAGCATGCCCGCCGCGTCACGGGCGCGTGACGGGAACCCGATCGTGAGTCCGGGCACGTGGGCGAAGATCGACTCGCCGCACTGCGAATGCCAGATCGCACCGCCGACGAGGTATCCGCCGATCGGCACCCGCAGCACCATCGGGACGCTGAAGGCGCCGTTCGACCGCCAGCGCGCCGTCGCCGCCTCGGTCTTGATCTGCTGCATCGCCGGCCAGATGTAGTCGAAGAACTGCACTTCGGGCGCGGGCCGCAAACCCCGAATCGCCTGGCCCACGGCGCGCCCGACGATGTTGGCTTCGGCGAGCGGCGTGTTGAAGCAGCGGGCGCGCCCGAACTCGCGCTGCAGGCCGTGGGTGGTGCCGAACACGCCGCCTTTGCCTTCGACGTCTTTGAGCACCGTCTCGCGGGCGTCGCCGACGTCCTCCCCGAAGACGCGGATGCGTTCGTCCTTCGCCATCACCTCGTGCAGCGTGCGTTTGATCGCCTCGCCGAAGGCGACGGGCTCGCCCGCTTCCGCCGCGTCGTAGGCGCGCTCGCGCAGCGCCGGCAGGTTCTTCACGTGCTTGGCGATGTCGGCGGGATCGGGCCGCGGCGCCCGCATCGCTTCCTTCGCCGCGTCGGCCACGATCTGGAACGCCTCGTCGCGCAACGCCTGGGCTTCGGCGGGCGACAGGACGCCGCCTTCGACCAGCGCGGTTTCGAGCACGAGGATCGGATCGTGCTCCGCCTCGTCGGCGAGTTCTTCGCGCGACCGGTACTTGCTCTGCGTGTCGGCCGCCGAGTGTGAATACGGACGGGTCACGGTGGCGTGGATCAGCGCGGGGCCTTCCGAGGCGCGCACGCGGGCGATGGCCTCGGCGCCGCGGCGGCGCGCCTCGAAGTAGTCGCGCCCGTCGAAGCGGTGGACGGCGAGGCCGCGGAAGCCCTGCACCAACTCGGCGACGGGCGCCGGCGCCTGCTCGCTGGCGGGCACGGAGATGGCGAAGCCGTTGTCGGCCACGACGTAGAGCACCGGCAAATGCTCGGTGCACGCGGTGTTGAGGCTCTCCCAGAACTCGCCTTCCGACGTCGCCCCCTCGCCGAGGGAGACGTAGGTCAGTTCGTCGCCGTGGGCGACGCAGCCGGGCAGGTCGCGCCGGCCGATGTAGCGCGCCGCCTCGGCGCTGCCAACCGCCGGCAGGCACTGCGTGCCCGTCGCACTCGTCTGGCTGACGACGTTGAGGTCCTTGTGACCCCAGTGGCACGGCATCTGCCGCCCGCCTGACGACGGGTCGAGCGCGGAGCCCACGGCTTCGTAGAGGATCTCCGTGGGCGTCACGCCCAACGCCAGAACCAGCGCCCGATCCCGGTAATACGGGAAAAACCAGTCGTAACCCGGACGCAGGCTGCGCGCCAGCGCCAGCAGCAGCCCTTCGTGGCCCGCACCCGAGATCTGGAAGAAGACCCGGCTCTGTTTTTGCAGGGCGATCTCGCGATCGTCCAGGCAGCGGGACACGTGGGCCCGCCGCAGGTCCTCGACGAGTTCGGCTTCGGCAAACCCCCGGAACATCGTCGCCATCGTGGCACGCCACCAAATCGCCCGCGATGACTAGTCCGGTCGGGCGCCGCGTAATGGTCCTCGTGCGCTATCGACCGCAACTCGGTCAATCCGTACCGTCGGGGCCATCGTGAACGAACAAACGAAAGGCGACGCTGTGGCACAGGTCTATGCACAGGAGAAGCTGCTGACTCCGTCCGAGGTAGCAGCGATGTTCCGTGTGAACCCGAAGACTGTCACGCGTTGGGCCCGTGCCGGCAGGATCAACGCTATCCGTACTCTCGGCGGTCACCGCCGCTTCCGCGCCGCCGAGGTCATGGCTGCCCTCGCCGACATGGAAGAGCACATGGGCGGCTTCGCCGACGAGGCGTAGCTCCTGATTCGGGTCCTTTGCGGACCCGCCAGTAATTTTCAGTACGTGGCGACCCCCAACGCTTCGTACTCCGTCCGTATCCGCGTCGCGCTGCCGAACGAGCCAGGTGTGCTCGGTCGGCTCGCGACCGCGATCGGAAACGCCGGCGGCAACATCTCCTCGCTCGAGATCATCGAGTCCGAGGGGGCTGACATCGTCGAGGACGTCACGGTTTTCGCCGCCGACGAGGCCCACGTCCAGCGCATCCGCGCCGCGGTAGAAGCGGTCGACGGAGTCGTCGTCAAGAAGGTGCGCGACCGCACCTTCGAGATGCACGTCGGGGGCAAGATCGAGGTGCGCTCGAAGAGCGCGCTGCACGACCGCGACGACCTCTCGATGGCCTACACCCCGGGCGTCGCCCGCGTGTGCACCGCGATCGAAGAGAACCCGTCCGAGGTCCACAAGTACACGATCAAGCGCAACACCGTCGCGATCGTGACCGACGGCACCGCGGTGCTCGGTCTCGGCGACATCGGCCCGCACGCCGCGCTGCCTGTCATGGAAGGCAAGGCGATGCTCTTCAAGGAGTTCGCCGGCATCGACGCCTTCCCGATCTGCTTGAACGTCGACTCCGCTGACCAACTGATCGAGACGGTCAAGCGACTCGAGCCCGTGTTCGGCGGCATCAACCTCGAAGACATCGCCGCGCCGCGCTGCTTCGAAGTCGAAGAGAAGCTCAAGGCCGAGCTCGACATCCCCGTGTTCCACGACGACCAGCACGGCACCGCCGTCGTCGTGCTCGCGGCGCTGCGCAACGCGCTCAAGGTCGTCGACAAGCGGATGGAGGACCTCAAGGTCGTCATCGCCGGTGCCGGCGCCGCGGGTGTCGCCATCACCAAGATCCTCCAGGCCGCCGGCGTGCCCAACGTGATCGGCGTCGACCGGCGCGGCGCGATCTACTCGGGCCGTGGGGAGACGGATTCGTCGAAGCAGTGGTTCGCCGAGAACACCAATCCCGAGATGCGCCAGGGCGCGCTGCACGAAGTGATGCCCGGCGCCGACGTCTTCGTCGGTGTGTCCGGTCCCGGGCTCCTCATCCGCGACGACCTGCGCGCCATGAACCACGACCCGATCGTGTTCGCCCTCGCCAACCCGACCCCCGAGATCCTGCCCGAGGAAGCGGCGGGCCTGGCGGCGGTCATCGCGACCGGTCGTTCCGACTACCCGAACCAGATCAACAACGTGCTGTGCTTCCCCGGGATATTCCGTGGCGCGCTCGACGCCGGCGCGACGACGATCACCGAGAACATGAAGCTCGCCGCGGCCGACGCCATCGCCCGCACCGTGACCGACGCCGAGTTGTCGCCCAGCTACGTCGTGCCGAGCGTGTTCAACAAGAAGGTCGTCGAGTTGGTCGCGGCCGACGTCGCCCAAGCGGCGCGGGCCGACGGCGTCACGCGATGACGGCGCACTACGACGCGGTCACCTTCGATCACTGGAACACGCTGTTCTTCGAGTCCGAAGGCAGCAACCTGTCGCACAAGCGCATCGACACCTGGGTGGCTCGCCTGCACGAGGAAGGCCACGCCGTCGAGCGCGAGTTACTGCAAGGCACGTTCTCCACGACGTGGGACGCGTTCACCGTCGACTGGCACGCCGGCGTGCAGCGCACCGGTGAGGACGCGGCGCGCCACGCCCTGTCGCTGCTCGACCTGCCGATCACCGACGAACTGCACGGCGAACTGATCGAGCACTTCGTTGAAGCCGGCAAGGACGTCGACTTCCACATGACCGTCGGCTTGGAAGACGCGCTGCGCACCCTCAAGGACGCCGGGCTCAAGCTCGGCATCATCTGCGACGTCGGCTTCACGCCATCGACGCACCTGCGCGACCACCTCGAGCGCCGCGGCCTACTCCAGTACTTCGACGGCTGGTCCTTCAGCGACGAGGTCGGCTACTACAAGCCCGCCCGCGAGATCTTCGAGCACGCCCTCGAAACCCTCGGCAGTCCGGAGCCCGCTCGCGTCGCCCACATTGGCGACCTGCGCCGCACTGACGTCGCCGGCGCCCTCGCCATGGGCATGACGGCCGTCCGGTACGCCGGCGTGTTCGACGACCCGTCCGAAAACGGACCCGAAGCGACGTTTACGATCACCGACTATGCGGAGTTGCCGGGACTGCTCGGTCTTTGACTGACCGGCGACAGCGCCTGCTGGTCGCGCTCATCGCCTGCGTGGGACTGCTGCGCGGGCTGTGGTGGGTGGCGGTCACGCCGGTGTGGAGCCCGATCGACGAGCAGGCCCACTACGACTACGTCGAGGCGATCGCTCGCGGCGACGGGATCCCGATCGTCGGCCAGACCCACGTGCACGCCGACGTGCTGGCGCTGGCGAAGTCGTCGCCGTCGTCGCGCTTCCACGACGAGACGATTCCGTCGGTGCTGCACGAGTCCTACGAGGCCGCCCAGCCGCCGCTGTACTACGCGGTGATGGCGCCGGTGTGGCGCGTCTTCGACGGGGCGCGCACGTCGACAACCATGTACGCGTTGCGGGTCGCAACGCTGCTGGTGTCGCTGTTGCTCATCCCGCTCGTGTACTTGATCGGGCGCGAGTTGTGGCCCGACGAGCCGAGCATCGGCGTGGTCGCCGCCGCCCTCGCCGCCGTGTGGTCCGGTACCAACAGCAACTTCGCCATCGTGGCGAACGACGGCCTGATGACGGTGCTGGCCGCGGCGACGTTCCTCGTGCTGGCCCGTGCCTTACGCCGCGGGCTGACGACGCGGCGCGCCGCGGTCACCGGTGTGCTGGTCGGCGCCACCGTGCTCACCAAGACCACCGGTCTGTCGATCGTGGCCGTCGTGGCCGTCGCCGCCGTCCTGGCGGCGCGCTGGAACGGTCAACGCCTGGCTGACGTCGTGCGTTTCGGCGCCATCGCCGGTGCGATCGCCGCCGTGCTGGTGGCCCCGTGGCTGGCGTTCAACCACGCGCACTACGGCGGGCTCACCGCCGCCAAACAGCTCGACGCCATCACCGGTTCGCTGCAGTCGAACCCGCCGTTCAACCTGCACGGACTGGCTACGCGCCTGCGTCAGGGCGGTCACGGCTTCTTCGACGCCCAGATCGTCAGCCCCAACGCCACGCACGCCGGCAAGCTTTGGTTCGCCGCCACAGCGCTGTTCGGTGTCGTCGCCGCGGCGCGGCTGTGGCGACGCCGCGCCGGGCGCGACCTGGCGTTGCTCGCCTGGCTCCTGGCGGCGTGGCCGCTGGCCTTCTTCACGATGGCCGTCGTGATCCTGCACCTCTCCGGCGGCCGTTCCGACATCGCCGGCCGGCACCTCTACGTGGCGCTGCCCGCGGTCGCGCTGGCCTTGGCGCTCGCCGCGTACCGTGGCTTCGGGCGCGCCGGGCTCGGTTGCCTCGCCCTCGTGGCCGCGGTGGCCCTGACCCTCGAAGCGGGCGACGTGCCGTGGCTGGTCCACCTCGTCGAGGGCAGCGGATCGCGCTACACGCTTGCGATGCTGGCGCCACGGGCGTGGGCCGTAATCGGGTGGGGTGTCGCGGTGGCGGCGTTTAGCATCGCTCGATGGGGCAAACGCAAGACTGGATCCGACGCGTCCCGCTCCTCCTCGGCGGCAGCGCCCTCAGCGCCGCTTGCTACGCCCTCACCGTAAAGGCGGCGCTCGGCCTCGGCCCGCTGTACACGGTGCAGCAGGGCATCGCCCGCCACCTCCACATCACGCTTGGTCACGCGGTGATGATCACCGGCAGCATCCTGTGCGTCATCGCCGTGCTGCTGCGCATGTGGCCCGGGCCGGGCACCGTCGCGCTGCCGTTCGTGCAGGGCGCGTTCCTCGACGCGTTCCTGCCGCACACGCCGACGGCGCACGGGCTCGTGCTCCGGCTCGCCGTGGTCGTGCTCGCCACGTGGTTCATGGCGCTCGGTGGGGCGATCATCATCCGCAGTCGTGTCGGCGCGGCCGCGCCCGACTTGTGCATGCTGGCGCTGAGCCGGAAGACCGGTCGCAGCAACCGCGCCGTGCGCCTGGCGATGGAAGCGTCGTGGGTGGCGACGGGCTGGCTGCTCGGCGGCACCATCGGCCTCGGCACCGTCATCACCGGGCTCCTGATCGGGCCGGCGCTCCATTTCTGGATCGAGCGCGTTACGCCGACTTCTTCCGCGATGACCGCGGCGCCGGTCGTTTCCGGCCTCGAGCTGACTTAACGCTCTCTTCGAGCGCGGCCATCAGGTCGACGACGTCGGCGTCCTTTGCCTCGGGTTCCGCGGCGACGGTGATCTTCTGGCCCTTGCGCTTCTTCTCGATGAGGTCCCGCAGTTCCTCGGTATAGGTGTCGTGGTAGCGCTCGGGCTTCCAGTCGCTCGCCAGCGCGTCGACGATCTGCTTGGCCAGCTGCATTTCCTTGTGGTTCTTCGCCGTGCCGGCGCGCTTGGGGATGCCCTCGATGTCGCTCGACGGGACGACCTCGTCGGCGAAGCGCATCGTCGACATCGCCAGCGCGCCCTTCACCGGACGGATCGCCGCGAGGTACTGCTTCTTGCGCATCACGACCGAGCCGATGCCGACGCGTTGCTCGTCCTCCATGGCGTCGCGCAGCAGGGCGTAGGCCTTGGTCGCCGCCTCCCCGTCGGGCGCCAGCCAGTAGGTGTGGTCGTAGAAGATCGGGTCGATCTCGGCGAGGTCGACGAAGTCGCCAATGTCGATCGACTTCGTCGACGCCGGCTGCATCTCGTCGACCTCGTCCTTGGTCAGCTCGACGTAGTGGCCCTTGGACACTTCGAAGCCGAGCTTGATCTCGTCGGCGTCGACCTCCTTACCGGTTTTCTCCGACACCTTCTCGTACTTGATACGCGAACCCTTGGGATCGAGTTGATGGAAGTGCACGCTGTGGTCGCGCACGGCGGTGTAGGCCTTCACGGGCACGTTGACCAAGCCGAAGCTGATCGAGCCCGACCAGATTGCTCGCGGCATGCGAAGTGGGTACCCATGGGGGCGTGACTGGAGTCGCGCACGTCGGCTGTTCCGGGTGGGTGTACAAAGAGTGGCGCGGGCTGTTCTATCCCCGGGAGCTCAAGACGACCCAGTGGTTCGCGTACTACGCCCGCCACTTCGACACCGTCGAGATCAACAACAGCTTCTACCGCCTCCCGACGCACCAGGCGGTGGAGAAGTGGGAGCAGCAGGCGCCGCCGGGCTTCACCTACGCGTTGAAGCTCGGCCAGTTCGGCTCTCATCGCAAGAAGCTCAAGGACGCCGACAGCGGCTGGCTCGCCAACCACCTCGACCGGGTGTACCGGCTCGGGAGCCACCTGGGTCCGAACCTGGTGCAGCTCCCGCCGCGCTGGAAGCGCAACCCCGAACGGCTCGACGAGTTCCTCTCGCGGGCACCGAAGGACATTCGCTGGGCGGTCGAAGTCCGCGACGCCAGCTGGCTGCACGACGACGTGTACGCCGTGCTCGAAAAGCACGGCGCCGCGCTGTGCGTCCACGACCTGATCGACGATCACCCGTGGATCCGCACGACCAACTGGAGCTACGTGCGCTTCCATGGACCGAGCGCGACCACGCGGGCCTACTTCGGGCGCTACGGCCCGATCCGTCTCGGCCGCGCCGCCAAGCGGATGCAGCACTGGCTCGAGGAGGGCGCTGACGTCTACGCCTATTTCAACAACGACTGGCACGCCAACGCGGTGAAGGACGGCACGTGGTTGCGCGACCGGCTCTCCTCCTACGGGACGCGTCATGCCGCGTAACCGCCTCGCCACCTACGTCGCCAAGCGCGACTTCACCAAGACGCCCGAGCCGCGGGGCAAGAAGCCGAGCGCGAAGGGCGGGCACCGCTTCGTGGTGCAGCGCCACCGCGCCAGCCACCTCCACTACGACCTGCGGTTGGAGATGGACGGCGTGCTCGCCAGCTGGGCGGTGCCGAAGGGCCCGACGCTCGACCCGAAGGCGAAACGCCTCGCCATGCACGTCGAGGACCACCCGCTCGAGTACTTCGACTTCGAAGGCGTGATCCCCCGCGGCGGCTACGGCGCCGGCGACGTCATCGTGTGGGACTGGGGCACCTACGCCCCGGTGCACACCGACGACCCGGCAAAGGCGGTGGCCGACGGCGAACTGCACTTCGACCTCGACGGCGAGAAGCTGCAGGGCCGCTTCATCCTCATCCGCCGCGGCGCCCCCGGCGAGCGCGAGCAGTGGATGCTGCTGCACAAGCGCGACGAGGCCGCCGTCGACGGCTGGGACGCCGAAGACCACCCGAAGTCGGTGAAGTCGGGGCGCACCAACGACGAGGTGCTGGCCCAACCGAAGGCGCAATGGTCGAGCAAGGTGCCGACGATTGCGGCGTGGGCCCGCAAGCTCGGCCCGTTTCCGGCGGCCGACGACGACGAACTGGCGGCGCTCGACGCGCTGAAGAAGGAAGGCGACTGGAAGGTCGGCGGCGAGGTCGTGCACCTGACCAACCTCGACAAGGTGCTGTTCCCCGGCAAGGGAGCGCGCGCCAAGCCCGTCACCAAGCGCGATCTCATCCGGTACAACGCGCAGATCGCGCCGTGGATCCTGCCGTACCTGGCGGGCCGGCCCGTCAACGCCTACCGCCATCCCGACGGCGTCGAGGAGAAGGGCTTCTGGAACAAGGCGGTGCCCGAGTACGCGCCCGAGTGGATCACGCGCTGGCACTACGACGACTTCGAGAAGGGCGAGACCGAGTGGTACGCGGTGGTCGACAGCCTCCCGTCGCTGGTGTGGATGGCGAACTTCGCCGCCATCGAGTTGAACCCGTGGACGTCGCGGGGCGACAAGCCGCACGAACCGACGTGGGCGCTCATCGACATCGACCCCGGGACGGATACGACCTTCGCCCAGGCGCGCCAACTGGCGCATCTGTACTGCGTCGCCCTCGACCACCTCCACGTCGTCGGCTGCCCGAAGGTGACGGGCAAGCGCGGCATCCAGATTTGGGTCCCGGTGAAGTCCGGCTACACGTTCGACGACACGCGCAACTGGGTCGAGCAGGTGTCGCGTGCGGTGGGCGGCACGCTGCCCGACCTCGTCAGCTGGAAGTGGCAGAAGTCCGAGCGCGGCGGCAAAGCCCGTCTCGACTACACGCAGAACGCCATCAACAAGACGCTGATCGCACCCTTCAGCACGCGCCCGACGCCGGGCGCGTCGGTCTCGATGCCGATCACGTGGGACGATCTCGACGACCGCACGCTCAAGCCGGACAAGTGGAACGTCCGCAACGCCCTCAAGAGGCTGGAAGCCTCTGGTGACCCGTTGCGCGACCTGGTAGGCCTGCAACAGGAACTGCCCGACCTTTAAGGGGGTACGACGAGACCATGAGTGACCCGCAGGCCAACGCCGAACAGCTCGACGAAGACGAACTCCCCGAAGACATCATCCCCGACAAGTTCATCGATCCCGCCGACTGGGACGCGGGCGCCGGCGCCGACGAAGAGCCCGAGCACATGGACAGCCTCAGCGACGAAGACGACATCGGCCAGGAACGCGAGTCGTCGCTCAACGCCGAAGACGCGGCGATGCACGTCGAGCGCGGCATCAGCCAGGGCGACGAGTAGCTAGGCGCCGGCGCGCTCGAGGTGGCGGACGACCGCGGGGAACGCCGCTTGCGCCGACTGGGCGCCCATCATGTTGTCCTGGTGGCCGTGGTTGTCGAACAGGATGCGTTCGAACCCGTCGGGGCCGAGTTCGCCGACCAGCCAGTCGTAGGTCTGCTTGGTCGACTCCGGCAGCCACACGAGGTTGTGGGCGCCGTGGAACAGCGTGATCGGTAGCTGCGCCCGCTTGACGTTGGGCATGTAGACGTCGCGCCCGTCGGCGGCGACGAGATGGCCGACGCGGGCGCACGTGGCCAGGTGGGTCATCATCGTCAGGTCGGTCACGCCGAACAGTTCGTGCAGCGTCGCATGCGTCAGTTCGTCGACCGCCGCGTGGTGGACCGAGATGCCGTAGATGAACGACAGGCGCCGGCACACCGACGAGGCGCAGCGCTCTTCGCGCGGGATCGGGTTGAAGCGCAGCAGCGCATCGAACGCCTTGGCGCCGAGCGATTCGTCGTCGTAGCTGTCGGTCGTCATCAGCTGCACCCCGAGACGATGCAGCATGCCCGGCGCCCGCAGGCGGGCCTTGAGACGCGTGAGGCGCGGCGCGATCGGATGCGCACCCACGGACGACAACAGCAGCGACGCCGGAGTCGTGGTGCCGGCCAGCGTCGCCATCATCCACGTCATGGACCCGACGCAGTGGGTGACCCAGTGCAGGTCACGCCGACCGGTCAGCGCCGCGATCGCCTTCTCGGCCGCGGGGTGGTCGAGGTTCGCCACGTCGTCCGCATTGAACTGACCCGTCGACGCGGGCAGTTGCGTCGAGCCGCGCCACTCCTGGATCCACACGTCGTAGCCGTGGGCCACGAGGTACTCGGCGAGGTTCGGCTTGACGGTGTCGAGCGTGTAAGTGAGCGGGTTGGCGCCCATGCCGTGCACGAGCACCACGGGTCCCTTGTCGCCGCCGCGGTAACGCGTGAGGCGCAGGTCCACGCCGTCGTCGGTGCGGTACGGATGCACCTGGGCGGGTGGCAGGTCGAGCGGGCGGTGCGGGCGCGGCGGGGCGTGGCGGGCGATGCGCGTCGAACGGTGCACGACGGTGCCGTACTCGTGCCACAGCGCGCCGAAGAACGCGGCGCCGAACTGGGCCAGCAATTCCAGGCGACGCAGCTCACCGTGCTCGCCGGTGATGCGCATGGTCGACACCTGATGGGCGAACGCCGCCGGCGCGATGTGCACGACGCCGCGACCCACCAGCTCGCCGCGGGGACCTCCGCGGGTGATCGTGCAGTACAGCGTCGTCGACGCACCCCACAACTGCGTGAGGTCGCCCTCCTGCAGTTCCTTGAACCCCTCGAGGTGCAGTCCCGCGCTCGGCAACGGCAGGAGGTAGCGCATGTGGCGCGTCGTGGGTGTCAGCGCGTCGTCGGCGACGACGAGCTCGACGCGGCCGCCGGCCAGGGCGACGTCGCCGGTTCCGCCTCCGACCGTCACGTACCCCTCCGCATGCATGGCGCGGTCAAGGTCACCGGCGAGGGCCTCCACGTCGTCGGTGGACAGCGTGAGGCGCAGCACCAGTGGACGGGCGGCGCGCTTACCGGCGTCCGCCGCGTCGAGGTACTGCTGGATGTCGCCGGCGTCGGGCGCGTCGGTCGGGGCCCAGAAGCCACGCATCTCCTCGTCGAAGCGCAGCCCCGCGGTCACTTCGTTGCCTTCGGCTCCGCCGCGTGCAGGTGCTTCCAACCGACCGGTCCGGCGTAGTACTCGAAGAGGTGACCGGCGAACATCTTGCCGTAGCTCGCCAGCGCGGCGAGGCGGTGCGTGAGGGGTGCCGCGCCCGACACGCGCATCGTCGTCAACTGCTTGGCGAAGTCGTGGGCCGCGATGCGCAGCACGCCCGCGCCCCAGATCGGACCGTTCACGTCGTCGTGATGGATCGTGACGTACAGCGTCGTGGTGTCGTGCCACAGCTGCCACGGCTCTCCCTCGCGCACCTGCTTGTAGCCGTCGAGGAACCAGCGCGAGCCGTCGGTGGCGCGCAGCGGCAGGCGGTACAGCATCTTGGTGTCGGCTGGGTCGCCGTTCTGCGGCACGAAGAGCTGGAACTCACCGCCTTCGATCGTGAGGTTGTCCGGTGAGATCGCGGGGCACCCGACGAGGCCGGTGATCGCGGCGGTCGTCGACGGGTCGCGCGCGATCGCCCGCGCGTCACCGGCCATCGAGATCTCGTACCAGCACTCGGTCTTGTCCGCCATGCCTTGGGCGAAGCCCGCCGCGGGTTCGGTCGCGCCGACACCGACGTAGCCCTTGATCTTCTCGGTGAACTCGAGCAACAGCGCGTCGGCGGGATGCGGAGCGTCGTGCGCCGGCGCGGCGGCATACGAGATCGTCCAGCCGCGCGTCGCCGCCAGTTGCGCGGCGTTGCGCTCGGCCAGCGCCGAGATCGTCAATAGCGGATTGACGCCGAGCGGCCGCGGGATGATGGCGGCGTCGCACACGATCAGCCCGTCGTGCACGGTGTCGCCCGCCTCACCGGTGAACACGCGGCCCATGTGGTCGACGGCGCCGGTGGCGGCGGTGTCGCCCATCGGGCAGCCGCCGAGCGGATGCACGGTGATCAGCGGCTGGCGCAGCATCTCGTGCCACAGCGGGTTCGGGATGTACGTCCCGCCGACGGCCTCTGATGCCTTGCGCAACTCGGTGTCGACCCGCTTGAACAGCGGCTGGCCGCCGACGCCGGGCCAGTGGATCCGCAGCTGGTCGTTCTCGAGCGCCATCGTGCCGGCGCCGTCGTCGTGGCCCATCACGAGGAACGTCTGGGTGCGGTTGATCGGCCCGTGGTACGAGCCTTCGAGAATGGCCTCGGCCGCCATCTTGATGCGCCGCAACCGGTGCTGTTCTTCCAGCGGCTCTTCGGGCGCCGCCGCGAACGCCGGCGCGATCAGGTGCGCCAGCGCGCCGGGGATCGAGCCCTCTTCGATGATGATGCCGTCGTCGAGCGGACGGTCGGCGCGTTCGTCGATGACGCCGGTGATGCACGGTCCGACCAGTGGGCCGCGGGTGTGGACTTCGTGGCCCCACCCGATGCCGTGGGCCGGTTCGTCGCAGTCGAAGGCGAAGCCCAGCACGTCGCCGTTGCCGCTGAAGGACTGGCCGAGCCGCGCCGACGTGGTCAGTCCGTGCTCGCGCGAGCGCAGCAGCAGCTCGGTGCTGCCGAGGGTGCCGGCGGCGAGCACGACGATGTCGGCCTCGAGCGTGAGCGGCGCCTCACCGAAGCGGCCGCGGCCGGCGCCCAGCACTTGGTACTGCACGTTCCACTTGCCGTTGGCGCAGCGCTCGACCCACCGCACGTCGACGCCGGTGAAGATCTTGGCGCCCCACCGCTGCGCGTCGGGCAGGTAGTTCATGATCAGCGTGTTCTTGGCGCCGGTGTTGCACCCGCTCACGCAGTCGCCGCACCCGTTGCACGCCGGTTGCTCGACGCCCGCGGCGTTGACGCGGTCATCGAACGTGACGTTGATCGTGGGGAGCAGGAACGGTTCGTTCAGCGCCGCCGCGCTGCGCTGCAGCAACGTTGTCTTCGCGAGCGGACTGCGCTCCTGTGGATAGGCCGTGGACCCGAGCATGTGACGGGCGCGGTCGAACCCGGCGCGTAGGCCGTCGAGGTCGGCGCGCAGCGGTGCGGGCCAGCGCGGGTCGTCGAACACCCGCGGGTCGGGTTCGATGGCGACGCCGGCGTTGACCTGCGATGTGCCGCCGAGGCCGCACCCCTTGAACACGTTGATGTCGTCGCCGATGTTGAACTGGTACAGCGCCTGGCGGTTGCCGTAGTGGTGACCGCCGCCGGTTGTCATCTGCCACTCGTCGGCGGCCTCCATCACGCTGTCGGGGTATTCGCCCGGCAGCCGCTCGGCGCCGCGCTCGAGCAGGCAAACGTCGCGCCCGGCGCGGGCGAGGCGCGACGCCATGATCGACCCGCCGTAGCCCGATCCGATGATCACGATTTCGTACGAGGCCGCCAGCTCCTCGGGTCGCGACGAGATCCGTTGCATGTCAGCCTCCGGTGAGGGATGCGGCGAGGGCGCGGGTGCGCTCGCCGATGAGTGCGAAGCCGTGCCGCTTCGCCAGCACGCCGGCGCGCGCCAGCGCCGACTGCGCCCGCGCCGCGTCGTCGTCGTGGGCGCGGACGGCGAGCGCGTCGGCCAGTTGCAGCCGGCTGCGCGCTTCGAAAAACGGGGCGTTGATGCGCTCGTGCAACGCCGCGCTGCGCTCGAGTCGATCGACCGCTTCGTCGTAGCGCCCGAGCGACGCCGCCAGCGCGCCGAGGTAGTGCTCGAGCCCGCCGACGGTCGTCACGCCGTCGAAGCCGATCTGGTCGGCGAAGGGCAACAGCAGCTGGTGTACGAGCTCCGCGGCTTCGCGGTGCCGGGTGGCGACCGCGCCCTCGGCGAACAACGCCATGCTCGTCACGTACGCCGGGTCACGCGCCAGGTTGGTGAAGCCGTTGGCCGCCTCGCGGTCGAGCAGGCGGCGCACGTCGTCGAGGCGGCCGGAGTCGGTGAAGATCAGGACCAGCGACGCCACTGCCGTCGCCGGCCGCGGCGAGTCGCCCTTGATGCCGGCGGCCAGTTCGTGGAGCGTGCCGCGCATCCAGTGCACGCACATCGACTGTGACTTGAAGTACACGACCGCCGCGGCGTCGCCGGCCTGCTCGCCGTAGTCGAAGGCGCGGCGGGCGAACTCCTCGGCGGCATCGGCGTTGCCGCCGAGCATGTGTCGGCAGGCGACGCGATGCGCCGAGCGCCACTGCAGCGCCGGTTGCGCCAGCCGGTCGGCCAGCGGTTGCGTCGCGTGGAGGATCTCGTCGGCCTCTTCCACGCGACCGGCCTGCACGAGGTTCAGGTAGTTGGAGATGCCCGACCAGAACAGCACCAGTGGATCGTCGGTGGTGGCGACGATGGCGCGGCTCTCCTCGGTGAGCGCGACGCGCTCCGCGAGCGTCTCGGGCACCCACAGCGGATAGAAGATCATGTTCATGACCCGCACCACGAGGAGGCGGTCGCCCGTCGCCCGCGCCGCGTCGAGCGCCGCGTCCGCGATCTGGCGCCGGCGCGGGTAGTTGCCCGAATAGGTGAGTTCGTTGGCGAGCGTGCCGAGCAGCAGCGCCCGCTGCTGCGGATCGGTGGCGACGGCGACGGCGGCCTCGAGCATCTCGACGCGTTCGACATCCACGCCGCCGAAGGTGCTGAACGTGCCGACGTTGTTGGCCAGCGCGGCGGTGGCGAGGCGCGATCCGTCGTTCTCGCGCTGCGCGAGACGGCAGGCGCGCAGCAGCGTCTCGCGGTGCTCCGGGTCGCCCGACAGCCGCTCGGCGGTGCCCAGTTGCGTGAGCAGGTCGATGCGGGTCGCAGCGTCGGGCTGGGGCGACTGCTCGTGCAGTAGCAGCGCCTGGCGGAAGTAGGCGACGGCGTCGCCGGGCGCGAGGGCGTCGAGGGCGGCGTCGCCGGCTTGGCGCGCCGAGTCGCGGGCGCGGGCGGTGTCGGAGACGCGCGTCGCCTGGAACCAGTGGCGCGCCAACTCGGCGACTGACGCCTCACGGGTGCCGGCCTGTTCGAGGAACTCGGCGACGCGGCGGTGCAGGCTCACCTCGCGCGTCGGGCCGAGGTTGGTCAGGATGGCGTGCTGGACCAGCGCGTGCGTGAACTGGAAGCGCCCGGGCGCGTCGCGCACTTCGAGTACCAGCGCCGCGCTGGTGGCGTCGTGCAGGACCGACAGCACCTTCTCGTCGCTGGTGCCCGTGACGCCGCTGACGACCGCCAGCTCGAACTCGAGCCCGATCACCGCCGCCGCGCCGAGGATTTCTTCCGCCGCGGTGCCGAGGCGCCCGACGCGCTCGGCCAGCACCTCGAGCACGCTGTCCGGCAACGTCACCGCGCCACCGAGCGCGCCCTTGGCCGCTAGGTCTTCGAGTTGGCCGGTGGCGTCGAGGTGGCGGATGACCTCGGTCACGAAGAAGGCGTTGCCGTCGGTCTCGGCGACGAGGCCCTCGGCCAGCTGCGCCGTACCGGCACTCGCAGTAGCGCCCGTCCACTTGGAGAGCAGCTCGGTGACTTCGGTGGCGTCGAGGCCGTCGAGGGCCAGCCGCTCCACACACGGCACACGCCGGAAGGCGGCGAGCGCCTGCGCCATCGGATGATCCGGTGCCAGCTCGGCGTCGCGGAACGTGCCGACCACGAGCAGGCGTGCCGGCTCGGGCGCGGTGGCGATGCTGCGCAGCAGTGACGCGGTGGCAGCGTCGGCCCAATGCAGGTCGTCGAGGAAGAGCACGACCGGGTCCTCGGCGCCGACGGTGCACAGGAGATCCCCGACGGCGGAGAACAACAGGAAGCGTTCGCTCTCGGGATCAGTCGAGATCGGGTCGGCGAGCTTCGGCAACCGGCGCGCCAGCGACGGGGCGAGCGGCAACACGCCGGCGCCGTGTCGCTGCGCGTGCGCGTCGAGCAGGTCGGCGCGGGCGTGGCCGACGATGTGGTCGAGCGCTTCGATCATCGGGCGGTACGGCGCCCGCACGTCTTCCTCGCAGCGCCCCATGGCGACGGTGGCGCCGTCGTCGTGCCAGGCGCGCACGGCGCGGCTTACGACGGTCGTCTTGCCGCCGCCGGGTTCGCCGCCGATGAGCAACACGGCGCGCTGGCCGGTGCGGCGCACGCGCGCGTAGACGCTGTTGAGCGCCGTGAGCACGTCGGTGCGCCCGACGAATTCCGGCGCATCCAGCGCCAGCCGCGCCGGCAGCGGTGCGTCCGACGCCTGCACACGGTCCCACTCGATCTCGACGGTGTCGACCGGCTCGGGGAGGCCCTTCAACTCGAGGGCCCCCACCGCGCGGAAGGCGGTGTCGCGGGCCATGACGCGCAACACGTCGGTGGCCAGGATCTGGTCGCCGTCGGCCAGCGCGCACAACCGCGCCGCTTCGATCACCGGCGCGCCGAAGCAGTCGAGGCCGTCGAAGGTGACGTCGCCCACCGAGATGCCGACCCGCAGCGACAGCTCCGGTCCGCGGCCGCGGCGGTTGTGGCGGTGGACGGACTGCTGGATGGCGCGCGCCGCGGCCACTCCCGACTTGGCCGAGCTGAACGTGGCCATCACACCGTCGCCGAGACCCTTGACCACCGTGCCGCCGTTGGACTCGATGGCGGCGTGCAGCAGCACGTCGTGGGTGCGGCGGACCTCGTCGAAGTCGGCGCGGCCGATCAGGAGCGCGGTGGAACCGACCAGGTCGGTGAACAGCACCGTCACCGTGCTCGTCGTCATAACCGCGTCGCCACCCCCTTGCACAACTCGGGCAAAGGGTACCTAGGTGGCGGCTTCTTCGGCGACGATCGGGTCGACGTGCATCTCATAGGTGCGTCCCGGGCGGGTGGCGAACAGCGCCAGCGCGGTGATCGCGGCCGCCGCGCCCGCGAGTCCCATGGCGACGCGCGGGCTCCACACCTGTGACACGAGGCCGACGAACGGACCGCCGACGACCGTCGTGCCGAGGCCGAGGATGCTGTAGATCGACATCACGCGGCCGCGAAATTCGCGGGACGACAGCGACTGCATGTGCGAATTGGCCACGGCGCCGAACATGATCGCCAGTGCCCCGGTCGGTACGAGCGACGCCATGACGAGTAGGCGCGTGGGCGCCAGCGCGGTCGCCAGCATCGCGGCGCCGAGTAGCAGCGCGACGGTGCGCACGACCAGCGCGCTCGTGGTGGCGCGGTGCGCGGCGGCCAGCGCGCCGATCACGCTGCCGACCCCGAGGATGGCCATGAGCGTGCCGGCGAGGCCGGCGTCGCCGTGCAGCGTGCGCTGCGCCACCAGCGTGAGGAACGTCGGGAAGTTCCACACCAGCGTGCCGATCACGCCGAGCAACACGATCGTGCCGCGCATGTCGGTGACCGACCACGCGTAACGCAGCCCGTCCTTGATCCGCGCCCGCACGCCGTCGCGGTGGACCGGCAACAGATCGCGGGTGCGCATGCCCAGCAGTGCGGCGACGACGAACAGGAAGCTGACGCCGTTGACGAAGAACACCCACGCCACGCCGAAGTGGGCGATCAGGATCGCCGCGATCGCGGGACCGGTGATGCGCGCCGAGTTCGACACCGCGCTCAGCAACGCCACGGCGTTGGGCATCGCTTCGGGCCCGACCATCTCTTCGAGGAACGCGTTGCGCGCTGGGTGGTCGAACACGACGACGAGGCCGAGCGTGGCCGCCAGCGCGTAGATCATCCACACGTGCACCACGTGCAGCGCCACGATGGCCCACAGCACGAACGCCAACACGGCGGCGAGCGACTGCGTCACCAGCATGAGTCGCCGCCGGTCGAGCCGGTCGGCGACCACGCCACCCCACAAGCCGAAGAACAGGACGGGCGCGAACCGGAACGCGAACGTGGCGCCGACGGCCGCGCCGTTGTGCGTCAGCTGCAACACGAGCCACGCCTCCGCCATGTTCTGCATCCACTCACCGGCGAACGACACCAGCGTTCCGAAGAAGAACAACCGGAAGTTGTGATTGCGCAGCGACCCGAACGTCTGCTGGATCGCGCCTGCCATCAACCGATCCTAAAAGACGAATTGGGCGCGCCCGATCCCGTTTTTCGAGACCTGGAGCGCCCAGTTCGGGATCGGAGCCCGAGTCCGCGGACAAGACCGGTACGCTTCCGGACCGAAGACGGCGAGAGCGGGGCGATGAAATGAAGCGGGTACGCGTCGCGATAGTCGCGGCATTGTTTGTGGTCGGGTGGATCAATGGCGCCCTGCACGCGGCTCCGGGGGCGTTTGCCTCCACCTGCGGCAGCGTCAGTTGCTTTGGTCCCGGCGACGCCGCCTGGGATGCGTATTACGCCAACCCCGCCGACACGTCGAAGTGGGCGGCGTTTTGTTCCGGGGGCGGCGGGTCGGTCGCGGTGCAGGCGATCGGCGTTCCCGCGTGCGGTCCCACCGGCGCGACGAACATCTCCCTCAAGGGCAACATCTACACGCCGGGGTTCCAGTGCGTGGAACTCACCGACCGCTACCTGTACGTCACCAAGGGATGGACGGCGGTGAACGCCAACGGCGCGGGGGTCGCGCGCGGCTACGCGGCGGCGCACAGCCTGTCGACGGTAAGCAACGGCACCGTCGGCAAGGCGCCGCAGGTCGGTGACGTCATCAGCTTCTCGAACCAGAGCAACTTCTCCGACACCGGCCACGCGGCCGTCGTGTACGCCAGCAGCGTCGACGGCAGCGGCAACGGCTCGGTGTCGATCCTGAACCAGAACGTCAGCATCAACGGGGCCACGGCGACCGGTGCGACGCTCGACCTCGCCGTCAACAACTGGAACGTCGCGAAACTCGGATTCAACTACGTCGAGTGGCTCCCGCTCGGATCCAACGCGGCGACGCCATCGCTGTCGGTGGGCGATGTGGCGGTGACGGAGACGAACAGTTCGTCGTCGGCGGTATTCACCGTGTCGTTGTCGGCGGCGGCGTCGAACACGGTGTCGGTCCATTACGCCACGAAGAACAAGACGGCCAAGGCGCCCGCCGACTTCACGTCGACGTCGGGCACCCTGACCTTCACGCCCGGACAGACCTCCAAGACGGTGACGGTGCCGGTGGCGGGCGACACGCTGTTCGAGACCCCTGAAACGTTCTTGCTGAACCTGACGAAGCCAACGGGTGCAACCATCGCCGATGCGCAGGCAATCGGGACGATCAACAACGACGATCCCATGCCGACCCTGGCGATCGCCGATGTGTCGAAGGCGGAGGGCAACTCGGGTTCGTCGACGATGACCTTCACGGTGTCGTTGTCGGCGCCCAGTGGTACGGCGACGAAGGTGAAGTGGTCCACGGCGAACGGCACCGCGACCGCCGGTTCTGATTACACGGGGGCGTCGGGGACGGTGTCGATCCCGGCCGGGGCGACCTCGGCGACGTTCACGGTGACCATCACCGGCGACACCGCCAAGGAAGCCAACGAGACGTTCCTGGCCAAGCTGTCCAAGCCGACCAACGCCACCATCGCGGATGGCCAAGCGACGGCCACCATCACCAACGACGACTAGCTGCGCCCGCTCAGTTGTTGGCTTGCGTCTGGCTTGGCGTCGTCGCCGAGTCTCTGGGAGATCGGTTGACGCGCGCGTAGGCAAGAATTGGCGGCATGGCCGAGCGCGTGATCGATGTTGCCGGTCTGGTCAAGACCTTCGGATCGACCACGGCGCTCGACGGCCTCGACCTCGACGTCGCTTCGGGCGAGGTGCACGGGTTTCTCGGTCCCAACGGTTCGGGCAAGACGACGACGATCCGGGTACTGCTCGGTCTCTTGCGCGCCGACAGCGGTGCGGTGCGGGTGCTCGGCGGCGATCCGTGGCAAGACGCCGTCGTGTTGCACCGGCGCCTGGCCTACGTGCCCGGCGAAGTCGTGCTGTGGCCGAAACTCAGCGGCGGCGAGGTGATCGACTTGTTCGGGCGCCTGCGGGGAGACGTCGACGAGGCCCGGCGCGACCAGTTGCTGGAGCGGTTCGAACTCGACCCGACCAAGAAGGCGCGCACGTATTCGAAGGGCAACCGCCAGAAGGTCGGGCTCATCGCCGCGCTCGCCTCACGCGCCGAACTGCTGATCCTCGACGAGCCGACTTCGGGCCTCGACCCGCTCATGGAAGCGGTGTTCCAAGACTGCATCCGGGAGGTCAAAGCCGAAGGGCGCACCGTGTTGCTGTCGAGCCACATCCTCGCCGAGGCCGAGGCGCTGTGCGATCGGGTGAGCATCATCCGCGCCGGACGCGTCAAGCAGAGCGGCACGCTCGCAGAACTGCGGGGGGCGACGCGTACGACCATCGTCGCCGAGGTCGACCACGCCGCCGACGGGCTCAGCCGCGTCCGCGGCATCCACGGGTTCGTCGTGGACGGCCACCGCGTGCGCTTCGACGTCGACACCGCTCACCTCGAGGCGGCGGTCCGTCGTCTCGGTGAACTGGGCGTGCGCAGTCTGGTCAGTCACCCGCCCACGCTCGAGGAGTTGTTCCTGCGCCAGTACGGCGACGAACTTCACCACGAACCATGACCGGCGTCGGTGCGCTCATCCGCTTCACCATCCGGCGCGATCGCGTACGCATCGTCGTGTGGATCGCATCGACGGTGTTGCTGGTGATGGTGACGGTCGCCAGTGTGAAAGGTCTGTTCCCCACGCAGGACGCGCTGAACAACGCGGTGCCGACCGAGCGCAGCGCCGCCGCCATCATCTTCAACGGCCCAGCGCAGGGTCTCACCACCGTGGGCGGGCAAGCGGCGTATCAGACGGGCACGTTCGGGTTGATCGTGATGGGTCTCATGAGCGTGTTCATGGTGGGGCGCCTCACCCGCGGCGAGGAGCAAGCGGGGCGCAGCGAATTGCTGCGCTCGCTTCCAATCGGGCCCCACGCGCTCGACGCCGCCGCGGTCGTGACCGTGGCAGGCATGAACGTCGTCACCGGCGCGCTCGTCGCCGCCGTGCTCATGGCGCAGAGGCTGCCGGTCGCCGGTTCGATCGTGTTCGGGCTGTCCTTCGCGCTCTTCGGGCTGCTGCTGTCGGCCTTCACCCTGGCGGCGTCCCAGGTGAGCGAGAATGTGCGCACCACCTACGGCCTCGGCGGCGTGCTGCTCGGTGCGGCGTGGGTGCTCCGGGGCATCGGTGACGTCGGCAGCGGCGCGGTGTCGTGGCTGTCACCCATCGGCTGGGCGCAGAAGACCCGGCCCTTCGCCGGCGAGAAGTGGTGGCCGTTTCTCGTGCTCGTGATCTCCACCGCGTTGTTGGCGCGGGTGTCGGTGAGCGTGTCGGGGCGCCGCGATGTGGGTGCGGGCCTCGTTGCGCCGCGGCCGGGCAAAGCCGCGGCGTCACCGTCGCTGTGCACACCACTCGGTCTTGCCGCCCGCCTCCAGCGCGCCAGCTTCGTCGGCTGGAGTCTGGGTCTGGCGCTTCTCGCCGTGGCCTACGGCACGGTCACCAGCGCCATCAGTGACTACGTCAAGCAAAACAAGGCGATGGCCGACCTCGTCGTCGCCGGTGGACACGGCAGCATCGTCGAGCAGTACGTCGCCATGTCGTTTCGCATTCTCGCGTTGGTGGCCGCCGGCTTCGCCATCCAGTCGGCGCTGCGCATGCGCAGCGAAGAAACGTCGATGCACGCCGAGGCGCTGTTGGCGACGCCGTTGTCACGCACACGGTGGGCGGCCAGCCACCTCGCCATGGCTTTCGGCGGAAGCTTGCTCATCTCGGTCGCGATGGGAGTCGTCTTCGGCGTGGCCGACCTGGCGGTGACGGGTGACACCGCGGCGATCGCTCACTGCCTCGTGGCGTCCTTGGCGTTCGTGCCCGCGGTGTGGGTGCTCGTCGGTATCACGGCGTTTCTCGTCGGCGTGGCGCCGCGGGCGACTGCGGCGGCGTGGGGCGCGCTGGCGGCGTGCTTCGTCATCGGCTTCTTCGGTCAACTGCTGAAGCTGTCGAACGCGGTCCAAGACCTCTCACCGTTCCAGCACGTTCCGGCTTACCCCGCCACCGCGCTGTCGCCCGGTCCACTGCTCGCCCTGGCGGCGATCGCGTCGGCGCTCACCCTCGCCGGTCTCGCCAGCCTGGGCCGCCGCGACGTCGGCTGAGCACCGCGGCGCAAGCCCCGGATCTCGCTCAGGCGACAGCCGCGTTGGTGTTGGACGGGCGTCGTCGCGCCACGCGAAGCCCGGCCCCTAGAAGGACGACGAGCGTAAGACCGATGAGCCACGGCACGGGCCAGGCGCTGACGTGCGTCGTCGCCTCGCTGCCGAGGAACGTGACCGCCGGCTCTTCACCCCGCGCCGCAGCGCGCTCGACGAGGCGCACCCGGACCTTCAGCCTGCCCGTGGGCTTGACGGAGCCAGTCACGGTCTCGACGCGGAGACTCGAGCCGGGCAACAACTCGGGCACGACCTTCACGGGCGCGTGCGCCCGCGAGAACAGTCCCGTGACCGTGGTCAGCGCTTGGGCGTGGACGCGGACGTTGCCGGTGTTCGTGACGACGAATGACGTGCGGACGCGACCCGGCGTGATGCGCCCGCCCTCGAAGGTGCTGCGCAGCTTGGTAATGGTCAGTGCCGACCGGGTGGCCCCGCTGACGCGTGCATAAATGCGCGACCCGATGCGACGGTCAATCACGACGGTGCTTCCATCAGAGCCGGGCGTGCTCAGCGAGGCGACGATGCCGCCGACGTGATCGCCCGGGCTCGCATTCGCGGGGACGGCAATGGTGAAGGGCACGTCGACTGACTCGCCCCCCGCCAGGGTGATGTGCGGAGTGTCGACGGTCACCCACGAGCCGATGTCACGGGCGGTCCGGGTGCGGGGCAACAGGTCGAGCGTGCCGTTGGCGAGCAAGACCGCGTCGGTCGCGTAGACGTCGAAGGCGGTCGGGGATTGGCTCTGCAGGCGGACGCGGAACGCGTCGTGGATTACGGCACCGGGGCTGAGGTCGAAGCGGAACGCGTCTCGGGCGGGTTCGTCGGCGGTGGGCGCCGGCCGCACCGCCCACGTCGTGGTGTCCGTCTGCGCCGACGCGGGAAGGGCGCCGAAGCCGGCGATGAGCGCGGCCAACGCCGCGACCAGCGCGAGGCGCCGGCCGCGGCGCATGCCGCGATGGAATGGTGCGAACAACTAGGTCAGTGTTAGATCGCGGTCAACGTGAGCACGCCCGAGTAGCTACCGGGTGGCGTCGACGTCGGGAAGCGCAGGTCGAGCGCCGCGGTAAGCGTCGCCGAACCGATGTCGTGGCCCGCCGGCGCGTTCGCCAACACGCTGGCGGTCCGCAGACCGTTCCCGGAGACGAAGCCCGAGGGCACGGCCGGCCCGGCGACGGCACCCGCGCCGGGCGCCGCGATCGACGGCGTCCAGCCGAGGTACTTCCCGCTGATCGCTCCGGGGGCGAAGTCGCTGATCTGGCCGGTGACCGACCACGCCGGCTTGGCCGAGCGCGTATCCGTGACGACCACGCTGTTGATGTTGCCGCTGAAGCCGTAGTAGGTCGACGTGGTGCCGAGGGTGAGGTTGACCCCGCCGTTGGTCGGGATCGACATGGAGAACTCCTCTGTCGCCGGCACGGTCGCGGTGATGGTCTCGCTGCCGGGAGAGCCGTCAGCCTGACCCGTGGCGGGCGCGGCGACGGTGCGAGCCAGTCCGGTCGCCACCGTGGTCGTCGCGCCGGAGGGCGTCGTGCCCGGGAATGCTGCGTTGGGAATCCAGTGCTCGATCTCGCCCGACGCGTAGGTCTGGTCGACGATGAAGCCCTCGGTGCCGTTCGTGCCGTTGTAGGTGGTCTGCACGCTGGGCGAGGGCGTGACGACGGTGAACGTGAAGAACTGCGGGCTGTCGGCGGCCGTGGCCGGCGCGACAACCTGCGGGCCCGAGTAGTGCACGACCTTGCGGCCCGACACGTCGAGGAGTTCGCAGGTCCATCCGGCCACCGGATCTCCCGGCTGGTTCGTCGAGTTCGTCGACGCATCGTTGATCTGCTTCTGCGCTGGTCCACACGCGGGGCTGGTCCAGCCGTCGGGCACGATGATCTTGACGTCCACCGTTGTGTCGTCCGATCCGTTGTACGGGTCGGTCTGCTCGAACGGGACCCGCGTGTACAACGTCTGCTGCGAGTTCGCGGGATACGGCGGAGACGACCCGGTGGCACCGGTCCCGCCCATCGTGTTCGGCGCGAATCCGAATGCCGAACTGGACGCGAAGCTGGCGTGGGCGAAAGCGGGCGCGACGCTCGCTCCCACCAGAGCGGCCGCGGCCAAGAGAATCGTCGTGGTCTTCCAAGTGCGCATGACATAGCAAGTCATGCGCGGGTCCCGAAAAGTTCCGAAAGAAATCAGGAACTTTTTGGCGCCAACGGCGGACTACATCCCGTTGTGGAGCGATTGTCTCGACGGGTGACGGTGGCCGCGGCCGCGTTGGCGTTCGTCGCGCTGAGCGCGACCGCGGCGCTCGCCCACGCACAGTTCCAGACGACGACGAACGGGTTGCCGGCGAACTCGCAACAGTCCCTGCGTATGTACGTACCGAACGAACGCGACGACTCGAACTACAACATCAGCGTCGCGGTCTACTTCCCCGACTCGTGGGCTCCCGTATCCTGCGCGACGAAGGCCACCTGGGACTGCGCGCTCGGCGCGTCCGATGGCCGGCAGACCATCACCTTCACCAAGGCCGCGGGCGCGGCTCCCGCCGAAGACGAGTACTTCGCGTTCGTCGCGCGCACGGCGTCATCTGCTGGCGCGTACGCCTTTCCGACCCTGCAGACCTACAACGACAACGAGGTCGTGCGCTGGATCGGGCCGAAGGGTTCCGACCAACCGGCGCCCATCCTGAACGTGCTGGCGAGCGGCGACACCCCGTCGTCGGTCACGCCAACTACTGCCCACAGCGGCCATGCGACGCCGACGGTGACGCCCGCCGGCGCCGTCGCGACGTCGACCACGTCCGGCGGAGGCGCGCTGCAGATTCCCGACAACGGCCAAGGCACCACGACCACCGATGTCTCTATCGCCACGTTGCCCTCCGGGGGCGAGGGGGGCGACGGCCCCAGCACTGCTGTCATCGTCGGGCTGCTCGCCGCGGCCGCCGTTGTCGGCGCCGCGATCGTGGCGATCAGGTCGCGCCGCCCGCGCAGTTGATGCAGCGGCCAACGATGGCAAAGTGGCCGGTGTCCATGACGAATCCGTAGTCGCGTCGCACGCGGCTGGCCAACGAGTCGAACAGCCCGGCGTCGACGTCGGTCACCGATCCGCAGTTCTCGCAGACAAGGTGATTGTGGTGGTCGCGCACCAGGTGGTACACGGCCGGGCCATGGCCCAGGTGCGTGTGTTCGATCACTCCGAGGCTCGCCAAGGTCTCGAGGCTCCGGTAGACGGTGGCGCGGTGCACGTCGGCTGCATTGCTGCGCACCCGGTCGAGAATTTCCTCCGCGGTCAGGTGGTCGGTGGTGCTGCCGATCGCGTCCAGAACCTGCTGACGGGCGCGCGTGAGGCGCGTCCCACTCGCCCGCAGCACCTCGGCAGTCGTCTCGTGCCTCGCAGTCACCACCGAAGCCTACGATGCGACTGAGTCGCATTTCCTTGGAGTCGCGTTGCACATCCCCGACGGATACCTCAGCCCGGAGACCTGCGGCGTGTTTTACGCGGCGTCGGTGCCGGTGTGGTTCACCGCGGCGCGCCGTGTGCGCCGGATCGTGAAGAGCCGGTACGTGCCCCTGGTTGCGTTGGGCGCCGCCTATTGCTTCATGGTGATGATGTTCAACGTGCCGGTTCCGGACGGTACGACGGCGCACGCGGTGGGCGCCGTGTTGGTGGCGGTTGTGCTCGGTCCGTGGGCGGCGGTCATCGCGGTGAGCGTTGCGCTGGCGATTCAGGCCTTGTTCTTCGGCGACGGAGGCGTGCTGGCCTATGGCGCCAACGTGATCAACATGGCCTTCGTGATGCCGATGGCGGGCTACGCCGTGTACCGGCTGCTCGCGTCGCGGACTTCGTTGACGTCCCGGCGGCGCGCCCTCGCTGCGGGTGTTGGCGGCTACGTCGGTATCAATCTCGCAGCTCTGGCCGCGGCGATCGAGTTCGGCGTGCAGCCGAGCCTGTTTCATTCGGCCAGCGGCGCCCCGTTGTACGCGCCGTTCCACCTCAGCCAGACGATCCCGGCGATGGCGCTCGCGCACCTGACCGTCGCCGGTGGCGTCGAGTTCGCGCTGACGGTGGGTGTGATCACCTACTTGCAGCGCGCCAACGTGCCGCTGATGCGGGTCAACCACGCGGCGGTGCCCGCCACCGACGCCGATGTGTCGGCTCCCCGGTCACTTGGATGGCGATGGGCGTTCGTCGGCCTGGGCGCCATGGTCGCGTTGGCTCCGCTCGGTTTGATTGCGCCCGGCGGCGCCTTCGGCGAGGACTCGCCCAACGATCTCAATCTTCGGCAGTACCACCTCAACGCGGTGCCGGAGGGGCTGCGGCACTACGCCGGCTTTTGGCACAACGCGATCTTCGACGGGTACTCCTTCGGCGGCGACACCCATCCGGTTGTCGGCTATCTGGTGTCGGCGGTCGCCGGCATTGCCTTCGTCGCCATCGTGGTCGCGGCGATCTTCGGAGCCAGTCGACTGATGCGTCGCGACCATCCGGCCGAGACCGCGCCCGTCGCATGACTTCCGACCAGGCGCCCGACTGGCTGTTGCAGCCGACCGTCGGGTTGTGCCCCTGCGGCTGCATCGGCAAGCGGACGAAGGGCAACTACATCGCCAAGACGCTGGCCGGTGGCTCCCGGCTCATGCGCCAGGCGATGTTCGCCGACGACGTGGCGTCGCACCGCGGATTCCTGCAACGCCTCGACGTGCGGGCGAAGCTCGTTGCGACGTTGGCCCTGCTCATCGGCACCGCGTTCGTGCACTCGCTCGCGGTGATGGCAGGCCTCTATGTCGCCACGCTCGCAATCGCCGCCGCCTCCGGGCTGTCTCTGTCGTCCTTCGTCATGCGCGTCTGGCTGTTCATTCCGATTTTCACGGGGGTCATCGTGATTCCCACCGCGATCGCGCACGGTCCGTCGGCCGCCGCGCTGATCGTGTTGCGCGTGGCGGTGTCGATCTCGCTGGTGGTGTTGCTCACCCTCACGACCAAGTGGAACCGGCTGCTGGCGGGGCTTCGTAGCCTCGGCGTGCCCCGCATCTTCGTGGTCGTGCTCGCGATGGCCTACCGCTACATTTTCTATCTGCTCGGTGCGGTTGAGGACATGTACGTGGCCCGCCGCGCCCGCACGACCAACGCCGAGGACGGCGCGACCGCGCGCCGCTTCGTCGCCGCCAGCGCCGGCGCGCTCTTCGGCAAGGCGTACGCGCTCGCCGACGAAGTACATCAAGCGATGACGGCGCGCGGCTACACCGGCGATGTCGGTGTCTGAGGACCTGCTCGTCGTCGAGCACGTCACCTACAAGTACCTCGATCGCTTCGTCGCGCTCGACGACGTGTCGCTCACCGTCGCCCAGGGTGAGCGCGTGGCGCTGCTCGGCGCCAACGGCTGCGGAAAGTCGACGCTGCTCAAGGTGCTCGACGGGCTGCTGTTCCCCGAGTCGGGCACGTACCGCGCCTTCGGCGCCGACGTCACGGAAGACACGCTCGAAGACCAACAGTTCAACCGCGCCTTTCGTAGCCGCGTTGGTTTCATCTTCCAGAATGCCGACGCCCAGGTGTTCTCACCGACCGTGCGCGAGGAGCTCGCCTTCGGACCGCGCAACATGGGCATGAGCCGCGACGAGGTCGACGCCCGCGTGCTCGACACGATGCGCATGCTCGGCATCGCCGGCCTCGCCGACAGGGCGCCGTACCAACTTTCGGGCGGCGAGAAGAAACGGGTGGCGATCGGATCGGTGCTGGTTATGAACCCCGAAGTGCTCTTGTTCGACGAGCCCACCGCCGCCCTCGATCCCCGCACGCAGTACTGGCTGCTGGAGCTGGTCGAAGAGCTGAATCACGCCGGCAAGACCATCGTGGTCGCGACCCACGACCTCGACAGCCTCGACTCCGTGGCCGACCGCTGCATCGTGTTCGGTGAAGACCACGGCATTCTGCTCACGACAACGCCCGCCGATCTGCTGCACGATCGCGACCTGCTGCTGCGCGCGAACCTCATCCACGAACGCAGCGGACACCGCCACGCCGAATAGCTCGTGCTGCGATAGTCCGCCGCCGTCGGACCTGTACGTACTTGGTGGTCGGGACCGGCGTCGATCCGGTGACCTCACGCTTTTCAGGCGCGCGCAGGCGATATCCCGAACGTGCTGGGTGACCTGGGGATATCGGTATTTCCGCTGCTAGACGGGCTAAAATCGGCGTGTCCGGAAGTGACCGCCAGGACCGGTTGAGGTCCAGAAAAGACCAGTACATGGGGCACGGGTGGGGCACGAGCCGTGAGCTTTGACGGGCCTGAGTTCGGACGGCTGTCGCCATGAAAGTCAGCGCCCGGCGCTCTCGTGCCGGCTGCGGTCGAGCCACTCCACGATCTCGCTCGGGTCGAATCGGATCAGGTGGCCCCACTTGATGAACGGGATGCGACGCTCTGCAATGAGCCGGCGCACGTGACGAACGTTGACACCGAGGTGTTCCGCCAACTCCGTGATGTCGAGCAGGTCAGGAACTTCATGGCGCGCGGTCGGATTCGATGTGGTCATCGCATGGCCACCTACGCCACGGCCAGCTTCGTGATCGCCGCCTCCGCGGCGAGACGCCGCTTGCGGATCGTGCACGGCCGCTGACCCTCGATGCGACCGACCTCGACGTTCGTGTAGCCGAGTACTCGGTGGAGCACGACGATGCGCGCATCGCGCGGCGTGATGCGCCGCCGGTGGACCGCTTCGTCGATCAGCGTCATGAGTTCTTCGCCGCGGCCGGCTTCGTCGCTTTCGCCGATCGTGTCGATCGCTTCGACGTCGACACGGTGGGTCCAACCGGCTCGGTGCCGAAGTTCGATCTGACGCTCGGCCCAAACGGAGTGCCAGATGTCTCCGAGGAGATTTGCGGCCACCCGCGCCGTGCGGTGCTCCGGATACCGCCCGATGCGATCGAGGGCGGCAGCGACGACCGCGCTCGAGGCCTCGTCCCAGTCGGACCACTTCCGGGCTCGAACCGCGAGCGCTACCAGGCCAGCTCGAAGGATCTGAACGACCGCACGGCGCGCGTCGGCGTCGCTGCGCGCTGCCGCCAACAGTGCGAGGAGCACGTCGTCGTGCTCGTCGCGGGCGCTCCTGTCCTCGAACACCGCCATGAGCTCGTCGACAGATGTAAACGACCGGAGGTTGGGCGCCGCGTTGTGCCACCGGGCCATTGCGTGTTGCGCCGCGGGTCGGCGGCTCCACGTCTGCCAGTCACGGTCGAGAAGGGTGAACAGGTCGGTCATCATCGGGCGCTCCCGTGTCGGAGCCGCTGGCTGCGGCTAGTGGCCCGAGCGTCCGCCGCGACCCTCAGCGAAAACCTCAGCGCGGCTGGGATCGGCGCGCTGAGTCGATCAGCGTCCCTGGTCAGAGGCCTGATAACCCGCAGATGCGGCTCTTGCGGAGTTTGCCTATTGGGTGCACTGTTGGGTCAGTTGGCGGTTCGTGGCGATTGGAGGTGCCACGACGAAGTGTGCGATGTACCGAGGCGACCGCCTCGAGCGGTCGGCAGCAAGGGACGGCGAACAGCCGCCCGGGGGTAGCGCCCAACCTCCAGCCGGGAAGAAATCGCCGGAAACGCGTCGCGCTTTCTCGCTCGCGCGCGTACGTGGACGCGGCGTGAATTTCGTAACGCTCGCCGCCGTTGTGGCGCTGCTGGCGTCGTGCTCGAACGGTGGCGACAAGAACGCCGACAAGTCCTCGAAGACGCGCGCGACAACGACGACAGCGCCCGCCGATCACGAGGTGCTCACTGCGTACCGCGCCTTCTGGGACGACTATCTCGCCGCCGCCGATCCGATGGATCCGCAGAGCCCGAAGCTCGGAGATCACGCGACCGATCCGGAACTCCAAACCCTGCGTACAGCGTTCCTTGCCCGCAAGTCGGGCGGTGAAGTGATCCGAGGGAACCTCAACCTGTCGCCTCGTGTCCTCTCCATCCTTGGCGAGAGCGCGTCTGTCCGCGACTGCTACCTCGACAACACCGGCATCTACGACGCGGCGACGGGCACGCGCAAAGACACGGCTACGGGTGTGCGCCACCTCATCACCGCGTCGCTCGTCCGTGACGCTGGAGCGTGGAAGGTGAGCAACCTCAAGCGCGAGGGCGACGGGTGTACCGCCGCGTGATCGCCATGCTCGCCGTGGCGGGGCTGATCATCGGTGTTAGTCCCGTCGTCGCCCGCGCCGACGGCACCGGCGACGCATTCAGTGACGGCACACAGGTCGGGGCTAACGCCGGCACGAGCGACGGGTCCGGCGGCAGCGCCGGCAAGGGCGGCGGAGGCGGCGGCCATCGGACGTGCACCTACGAGCGACTCGACGCCGAGAGCCAAGGGATTGCTGACACGATGGCGGCCAACGGATCGGGTCCGCCGCGGGGTCAGGAACCGGGAGCCTGGTACCGCAAGGTCTGCGTCGACGCGAACGGCCAGTCGAGCGCGACGGTCATTTGGATCGCCGATCGCGCCATCAGCCCGGCTCAGCTCGCCGCGCAGGCGTCGGGCCGCGCGCCGATCCCGCTGCCGGACGTTCATCTCAACCCGCCCGAGACCGGCGAGCAGGTGGTCAACCTCGAGACGTGGATGTGGGTCGACCCGTCCGCGTGGCAGCCGGTGGCGGCCACCGCGAGTGCGGGCGGGGTGACCGTCACCGCATCCGCGGCGCCGCAGTCGGTCCGTTGGGCGATGGGGAACGGCGACATCGTCACGTGCACCGGGCCGGGAACTCCTTACGACCCCAACCGGCCGTCCAGCGAGCAGCACACCGACTGCGCCTACACCTACCGCCGCAGTTCCGCTTCGGCGCCCAACGGCGCGTTCACCGCGACCGCCACCGCCACGTGGCACGTCACCTGGACCGCCGCCGGTGCGGCGGGCGGCGGGGACCTCGGCAACGTCAGCCGCACCACCACCTTCACTGTCCGTGTCTCGGAGATCGAGGCCGTGAACCGCTAGTCCGACCAAGGAGGGCATCGTGCCTGCAACCCGAACCGCGCCGACCGCAGCGGCAAACGGCGCCATGCGACGGATGGCATCCACCCCGCCACCCGCCACCGGCGCGACTGCTAAGGCCGCTGCTCGCAACCGCACCCGCATCGTGACCGGCGCGTTCATCGTCGTCGTCAGCGCGCTCGTGGCCGGTCTGCTCTACGCCAACATCGGCGGCCGGCACGCCGTCGTTGCGATCGCGCGACCGGTCGCCGCCGGTCAGGTGATCCAGGACGCCGACTTGCGCGAGACATTGGCCGGCACGATCACCGGCGTGCGGACGACGCCCTGGTCCGCCCGCGAAACAGTCGTCGGCAAGACCGCGGCCGTGAACCTCATTCCCGGCAGCCTGTTCAACCCCGCGCAGCTCGCGACCGGACCGACCGTCGATCCGTCCGCTGCCGTGGTCGGCGCAGTGCTCAAGCCGGGCCAGTTCCCCTCGGGACTCCGGCCCGGCGACAGAGTGCTCGCCATCGTGATGCCGCCCGAGGCGGCGTCGGCGACCGGTCAGGCCGACATCGCCGCGCCGATCGCGGTGACGGTCGTCTCGGTCGAGAAGTTGCTCGACAGCGGCGGCGGCGTATCGATCTCGCTGGCGGTACCGCCAACCGAAGCCGCGACGCTCGCCGTCGCCGGAGCAGGTGGCCGTCTCGCCGTCGTGCTGGCACCGCGATGACTCTCATTGCTGTTTGCTCTGCCAAGCACTCACCCGGTGCGACGACGCTCGCTCTCGCGCTCGTCGCGGCGTGGGCAAGTTCCGGCGAATCGCCAGCCGTGCTTGTCGAGGCCGACCCGGCCGGTGGCGATCTCGCGGCCCGGCTCGGGCTCGCCTTCGACCCGGGCCTGGTCACGATGGCGGCGAGCGCACGTCACGCCAACTCCGAAGTCGACGTTGCAGGCCACGCGCAACCTCTGCCGTGCGGCGGCACCGCAGTTCTCGGCCCGACCAATCTCGACCAGGCGGAGGCCTCGGTCGCCACAGTCGCGTCACGCCTCAGCGGCGCCGTCGGCGCGCTCGGCAACGGGGTCATCGACTGCGGCCGGTGGTCGCGCAACTCGCCATCCCTCGACGTCATACGGTCCGCCGACTTCACGATCGTCGTGCTTTACCCCGACCTCACCGGAGTCGCCCACTTCCAGGAACGGCAGGAAGCGCTCACCGCGGCGGCGCGTGGCCGGATCGGCCTCGTGCTTGTGGGCGACCGGCCATACGGCGCAGCCAACGTGGCGCGGGCGACGGGCGTCGCGAACGTGACAACGATCGCCGTCGATCGCGACGGCGTCGATGCGCTCCACGGCGCGGCGAGTACCCGCGCCGGACGCAAGAGTCGCCTCGTCCGCTCCGCGCGATCAATCCTCGACACGATCGAGGTTGCACCGGCCGAAGCGGCGCTGGCATGACGACCGACGAAGCCCTCGTCCTACGCATACGTACCGCCGTCGCCACGGGTCTCACCGAACAGACCTCAGCCGCGCTCGCGACAGGCGGGCGTCGCCTCGACGCCGACGACCAGGCGGCGCTGGCGCGCAGCCTCATCAACGACCAACTCGAAGCCCACGCCCGCGACTGCCTTGCCCGCAACGAGCCGGTCCTCGGTCCGGACGAGGAAGCCGCGCTCGCGCAAGCAGTCTTCGACCGCATCTTCCAACTGGGACGCCTCCAGCCGCTGCTCGACGACGAGCGGATCATGAACGTCCACGCCAACGGGTGCGACGTCGTGTTCGTCGAGTACGCCGACGGCACGAAGGTGCCCGGCCCCGCGATCGCGGCGAGCGACGCCGAGATGATCGAACTGCTGCGCGAGATCGGGCGGCGGCACGGCCTCACCGAGCGCGAGTTCAATGCGAGCCGACCGGAACTCAACCTCCAGCTGCCCGACGGGTCGCGACTGTTCGCCACGGCGTGGGTGTGCGCACGTCCGTGCCTCGCTATCCGCCGGCACCGCTACCTCAAGGTTGACCTCGCCGACCTGCAAGGGCTCGGCGCCATCGACGAGGGCCTCGCGTCGTTCCTCGCCGCCGCAGTCCGGGCGCGCCTGCAGTTGATGATCGCCGGGGCGACGGGCGCAGGGAAGACGACGATGTTGCGCGCCCTCGCGTCGGAGATCCCGCCCGAGGAGCGGATCGTCACCATCGAGACCGAACTCGAACTCGGCCTCGACCGCTTCCCGGAGATCCATCCGGACTGCGTCGCGCTCGAAGCACGAGAAGCCAACGTCGAAGGCGTCGGCGAAGTGACGGCCGCCGAGCTCGTGCGCATGTCACTGCGCATGAACCCCGATCGCGTCATCGTCGGCGAGGTCCGCGGCGACGAGGTCATCCCAATGCTCAACGCCATGAGCCAAGGAAACGACGGCTCGATGTGCACCATCCACGCCGACTCGTCGAGCGGCGTGTTCCGCAAGCTCGCGCTCTACGCGATGCAGTCGCCCGAGCGGCTTCCGATGGAAGCCACGCTGCTCCTCGCTGCCGCGGCTATCGACCTGTTGGTGTTCATCGCCAAGACCAGCTCGGGCCGCCACGTCGCCAGCGTCCGTCAAGTGACGGGATTCGACGGTAAGCAGGTCCTGACCAACGAACTGTTCCGTCCCGGCCCCGACGGCCGCGCCGTCCCGGGCACACCAATTCCTACCGACTTGCTCGACGACCTCGTCGTCGCCGGTTACGACCCGTCGCTGCACGACAACCCAAGCGCGTGGTGGCGATGAACTTGCTCGCCGCGCTCGCGGGAGCGGGTCTTGCGTTTGGTACGTGGATCCTCGTCGACGGGCTGCGACAGCGCCCATCCGCCAGCGCGCCCGTCCCGCGCCGGGTGAACGTCCAGGCCGACGTCCGCCAACGCGTCACGCTCGCGGCTGCGCTCGCGTTGCCGACTGCTCTCGTCACGAGGTGGCCGGTCGCCGCCGCCGCCCTCGCGGCCGCCGGATGGTTCACGCCCGAACTGTTCGGATCGAAGGCGACACAGGACCGAGCGACGGCCCGTACCGAGGCGATCGCGGCGTGGACCGAGATGCTGCGCGACACGATGTCAGGCGCACACGGTCTCGAACAGGCTGTGATCACCACGGCCGCGATCGCGCCGGCACCGATCAAGCTCGAAGTGACGAACCTCGCCGTCCGGCTCGAACGCGTCCCGCTGTCGGTTGCGCTCCAAGAGTTCGCCGCCGACCTAGCGCACCCGACCGCCGACCTCGTCGTCGCCGCGCTCACCCTCGCGTGGCAAGGCTCGGTCGGTGACCTCGCCGAACTGCTCGGAACACTCGCCGAGTCGGCCCGCGAGGAAGCCGGCATGCGCCTACGCGTCGAAGCCGCCCGTGCCCGGCTTCGTACCGCGGTGCGCGTTATCGCCGCGAGCACTGCTGGCACCGCCATCGGGCTCATCCTCCTTAACCGCAAGTACCTCGACGTCTACGGATCCGCGACCGGGCAGCTCACCCTCGCCTGCGTCGCGTTGTGCTGGGGGATCGCGCTGCGATGGCTGTCGCAGATGAGCGAGTTCGTCGCGCCGGAGCGATTCCTGGCCGTTCGCCCACAGGCGGTCGAACGGTGACGCCGGCACTCATCGCCGGCTGCGGCGTCGGCGTCGGCCTCGTCGTGCTCCTATCCGGTTTGATCCCCGCGCCCGTCCCGCTCGATCTCGCGCTGGCGAGCTTGCGCCGCCGCCACCCGACCCCGCTCGGCTTCACGGACGGGCCGCGCCATTCGCCGATCACGCGGTTGCTGGGCGTCCCGCTCGTCGAGACGCCTCTCGGCGCCCGCCTCGCGGGTGAAGACGCTGCGGACCTTCGCATAACGAACACCACCGCGGCCGAACACGTCTCTCAGCGCGCCGCCTTCTTCGCCCTAGGTCTGCTGTGGGCGCCGGTCACCACCGCGTTGATGTGGGCGGGCGGCGTCCACGTCGGCTTCGTGTTCCCGCTGTGGGTGTCGCTCGCCTTGGCGCCTGTCGGGTTCCTCTACCCCACGCTGCTGTTGAAGTCGAAGGCGGCGGAGCGGCGCCGCAGCTTCCGCCACGCCTTCAGCTCGTTCCTCGACATCGTGTCGATCAGTCTCGCTGGCGGTCGCGGCGTCGACTCCGCTCTGCATGACGGCGCCGAGGCCGGCAGCGGTTGGGCCTTCGACGAACTGCGCCGCGCGCTGCTCGAAGCGCGCCTGCTAGGTGAGACGCCGTGGGCGGGATTGGCCCGTCTCGGTCAGGACCTCGCGGTACCCGAGCTTGGCGAGTTGGCCGCAAGCGCCGCGCTCGCCGGCGACGAAGGCGCGCGCGTCCGCAGCTCGCTCGCCGCCAAGGCGCGCTCACTCCGGCTGCACGGCCTCGCCGACATCGAAACCGCGGCGCAAGCCGCGACCGAGCGCATGACGCTGCCCGTCGTGCTCCTCATGCTCGGGTTCATCGTCTTTCTCGTCTACCCCGCCATCGAGCAGGTGCTGCATGGGATCTAACGCAACCGCAAAGAGAAGGAGAAGCCCGTGACATTCATCAACCATCCCGCGCTGGCGTACATCCAGTGCTGGCTCGAACTGCGTCTCGGCAGCATTCGTCACGACGAACGCGGCGAGACGACGGAGAAGGTCATCATCACGGCGATCTTCGCCGCGTTGGCTCTTGCCGCCGGAGCGATCATCGTCCTCAAGGTCACGAACAAGGCCAACAACATCCAGACAGATGGCAACTAGGGAGCGAGGCTCGGCAACCACCGAAGTCGTTCTCCTGACGCCGGTCCTGCTGTTCCTCGTGATGCTCGTCGTCCAGTTCGGGCTCTGGTACCACGCCGAGCACGTCGTGCAGGCCGCGGCCCAGGAAGGCGTTCGCACGGCGCGCCTCGAAGGGTCGACCGCCGACGCCGGGCGGACCCGGGCCGTCGACTTCCTGACGCGGCTCGGCCCCACCATCGTGCGACAGCCAGTCATCACCGCGACGAGAGACGCCAACAACGCCGCCGTATCAATACAAGGACACGCCGTCACCGTGCTGCCTGGCTTCTCGCTGCCGGTGAAGGCACGCGCATCGAGCCCGGTCGAGCGTTTCCGGAAGGACCCCGGGTGATCCGACGTCCTCGCTTCCGTGGCGATGCCGGCTCAGCGGCGGCCGAGCTGGTGCTGCTGACGCCCGCGCTCGTCGCCATGCTCCTGCTCGTCGTCATGGGCGGCCGCTACGCGCAGGCGCGTGCCGACGTCGACGCCGCGGCGCGAGACGCCGCACGTGCCGGCTCCATTGCTCGCGGGCCCGACTCCGCCGCCGCCGACGGTGCCTCCGCCGCGCGAGCGCGACTGCATGAGGGCGACGTCACCTGCCGGACACTGAACGTCGCACTCAACACCGGCGAATTCCGTGCCGGAGGCTCCGTCACCGCCACCGTGACCTGTGCGGTCGACCTCGCCGACCTCAGCGGGCTGAAGCTGCCGGCGTCGCGCACCGTCACCGCGTCGTTCACCGAGCCGATCGACGCCTACCGCGGGACGGACCAGTGACCCGGCGAGGCACCGGCGAGCGCGGGACGGTCACCGCGTTCGTGACCGCGTTCGCAGTCGCGCTCCTCGCGGTCGCGGGCTTGGTCGTCGACGGCGGCTTCATGTTGGCAGGCCAGCGCGCGGCGTTCGACGAAGCCGAGGCCGCGGCGCGTGTGGGCGCGCAAGCCGTTGACGAAGACACTCTGCGCCAGGGCGGCGGCGTCGTCATTCAACCGGACGCGGCGCGCCAGCGCGTCGCTGACTACCTCGCCCGTTCCGGCCACGCTGGCACCGTCGAGGTCAACGGTGACACGGTGACCGTGCACGTGACCGTGACGCAGCGACTCGCCATCCTCGGCATTGTCGGCGTCCGGCCGGCCACGATTCATGCGTCGGGCACGGCACACGGTGTTCGTTCGGTCCGGGACGGGCCGGCGTGATGGGCCGCAGCCTCCGTTCCGTTTGGCGTCTCAGTCGTGCTGGCCTTGCGTTGCTGTCGCTCGGCGTCCTTCTCGTCGGTGTCCCATGGGCGTTGGTTCGGTTCATCGGTTGGCCGCTGCCCACCCTCGTCCCATCGTGGAACGACGTGTCTCACGCGTTGGACGGCGCGTCCATCTCGGACGCGGTGGTGATCAAGTCGCTCGCCTGCGCGGCTTGGGTGCTGTGGGCGTTCTTGGCTGCGAGCTTCGTCGTCGAGGTGCGCGCCTGGATGCGCGGGCGCGAGGCGCGCTCCTTGCCGGTCGCTGGTTTCGTCCAACCGCTCGTGCGCGAACTCGTCGTCTCCGCGGCTCTGTTGATCGGCACCTTGCGCCCTTCCGGCATCGCGACCATCACTCCGATCCCAGCCGCGATGGCGGTGACAGTGCCTACGGCCATTGAGACCGCCGCCGCCACTCCCGCTCAGCCGCCGACTCCCTCACCGACGTGCGTGGTCGCGCCGCGCGACTCGCTGTGGAAGCTCGCCGAGGTGCACCTCGGCGACGGTCTGCGCTGGCGCGAGATTTGGGATCTCAACCGCGACAGGTCGTTCCCAGATGGGCGTCGCTTCGTCGAACCCAGCCTGATCAACCCGGGCTGGACGCTCGTCCTGCCGCCTGATGCCGTCGGGTTGCCGGGAGAAGACGTGCCGCGTGCGCCCACGGCCAACAAGGTCGCGGCACCATCCACTCCAACCGCCGAGCCACCGCTTGCTGCCGCATCACCGTCAGTCACGACGGAACCCACGGTTGCTCCGACGAGCGATCGCGCTCCTGCGAATGTCGCTCCGTCGCCCGAGGACGATCCCGATTACGCCGTGGCCCCTCTGCTCGCCGCCTCGGCACTCGTCGCTGCAGGGATAGTCGCCTGTCTGTCACGGCTCCGCCGTCGCCAGCTTCGGCACCGTGTTCCGGGTCGCATGCCTCGGCTCCCGGAACCGAAAGCGGCGCAGGCGGAAGTGCACCTTCGCCGCGCCGCGGTCACGGCACCTTTCGACCGTCTCGACATGGCGCTGCGAGTGCTGGCGAACTGCCTTGGACAGCGCAAACGTGGCCCGTGTCCAAGCCTCTCAGCCGTAAGCGTCGGACCCGAGGCGATCGAAATCCTCTTGGCCGATGCGGTGGACGCGCCTATGGGTCCGTTCGCTGTCGAAGCCGATGGCCGTGCGTGGACGCTGTCTGCATCAGTGCCCGATGACGAAATCCGGCCCATCGCCAACACGCAGGCGGGACCCGCTCCCGCGCTCGTCACCATTGGCGCCCTCGACGAACGCTCGCTTCTCATCGATCTCGAGGCCTCGCCGCGAACGCTTGTCGGTGGTGATCCCCACGACGCAGCGTCGCTCCTGTGGACGCTCGCGCTCGACCTCGTCACCAGTAACCGCGCGGATGACGTGAATGTCATCCTCGTCGGCCGGCCGCCGGCGGGCTTTAACGCTGCCGGAAGGGCGCGGGTGTTTGAACGTCTCGCCGATGTCATCGACGAAATAGAGAGCGAAGCCGCCGCACTCACGGAGGTCGGCTCGGCGCATCCAACGACCGCCTTCGAAGCCCGCGTCGACGATGCGTCCGATGTGATCACGCCGATCGTTGTCCTCGTCGCGGAGCCGCAAGCGGAACTCGACCGCCTGCTGAAGACCGCGCACGTCTACCGCGGCGTCGCCGTCGTCGTCGGTGGTGTCGCCGACGGCGACTTCGACCGGGAACTCTGCGTCGAGGCCGACACGCTCGTGCTGAAGCCCGTCGGCCTGCGACTCACACCTGCTCACCTGCCACCGGAAGTCCTGGAGGCGTCCGGCGAGCTGTTACAGGTCGCCGCAGACCTGGAGCCTGGAGAGTTGCTCGATCTGCGACAGGCGAAGCCGACAGCTCCTCTCACCGTCGGTCCGGAGCAAATTCCTCTCTCGTTCGACCTACTCGGTGAGCCGATCGTCCCGCCAAAGCATGTGATGGTGAAGGTGCTCGGTCCGGTCGAGATCGTTGGCGGCCAACAGCCAATCGATCGCCGACGCAGCGTCGAACTAGTGGCGTACCTCGCGATGCATCCCGACGGCGTCGACGACGGTCGTCTCAGGACTGCGCTGTGGCCCGACGGCGCGCCCACGCAAGCAGCCTTCAACGAGACCGTTTCAAAGGCGCGCCGCATGCTGGGCCTCGATCCGCAAGGCAACCACCATCTGCGACACGTCGACAACCATCGCTACCGCCTCGGGCCGTTCGTGTTCACGGATGCCGCGCTGCTTGAGGAGAGCATCCATTCCGAGACGTGGGGAGAAGCACTTCGGCTCGTGCGCGGCTTGCCCTTCGAGAGCACGACCGGTGGCTACGAGTGGGCGTACGAGGAAGGCCAAGCGCACCGACTCGTCGTCCTCATCGAGGAAGCCGGCGACCGCGCTGACGGTCCTTTGGAGGCGAGTCGGCTCCCCACGACGACATCGAGCTGAGCCTGCACAGAAGCGATGGATCGGCGCCTCTCAGTTTCCACCCGAGAGGACAACGCCAGCTTGCGTCGTTAAGGCACAAGGTCGCGGTAGGCCTGACGGCGAACGTCAAGGCAAAGGCCTTCGTGGCCGCAGTCAGTCTGGAAGTGGAGAATCGATTTGCTCGACGCCGGCGTCCCTGGATTGCCTGCCCGTGGACGACATCAATTGACGATGCGACGCGTGGCCTGCAAGGAGCTGTAGCTAACCGCACGTAGTGACACGACGTCGCCCGTCTTCGGAGCAACGACCTCCTTGCCGCCGCCCGCGTAAATGGCGACGTGGCCGAAGTCGACCACGCTCCCGTTCCTGGTGCTGCGCGTGAACAGGAGGTCGCCGGGCCGGAGGTCTGCGGCGTCGGCTACCGCGACTCCGACGAGCACCTGTTGGCTGGTGGTGCGCGGGAGACCGACGCCGATCTGGGCGTAAGACCACTGGACGAGCCCCGAGCAGTCAAAGCCGACACCTGGTGTTTCGCCGCCCCACTGGTAGGGCACGCCGAGTTGTGTCATGGCGGCGCGGACGACGGCGTCGCCCGAGCCAGTGAATGTCGCGCCGTCGGCTGACTCGTCGGAGCCGAGGCCGTACTCGGTCGCCTTCGCGATGACCTGCTGGACATACGCCTCGGAATGGTTGTAGCGCAGAACCGCGGCGTGGACGTCGTCGACGCTCGCCGCGCCAGCACACGAGTACGCGGCAGCCGAGTAGATCGAGTCCCACGCGTTCTGGATGTTCGGTGTCGCGTCGGGCGGCCGGTCGGGCGCGAGCTGTCCCCATCTCGCCCACGTGGTGGACAGGAACTGCATCGGCCCGAGCGCATGCGCCCAACCGTCGGGCTGCGACACGTCACGGATCGCGCGTGTGCTGTTCCGCCCGTCCAGCGGCGGGCCGATGATCGGCGGGGCGACATCGCCGGTCCGCGGGTCCGCGGTCCCGTGAGCGTGGCGTGACTCGACCCATCCGATCGCGGCGAGGACCTGCCACGGAAGCCCTGGACAGGTGAGCGACGCCGCCATGTAGACGGGCAGCAAGTCGGCTGGGATCTCGGCGCGGGCGGCGGCAGAGGGCGCGGTCGTCGTCGCGTTCGGTCCGGTGAACACGGCCGCGATCGCGATTGGCGTCCCCATCACAAAGCCTGCGATGGCGAACAGGAACTTCATCGAGCCCTCCTGGTCCGCCCCGCCGGCCGGGGCGGACCGAACACATCCACGTACGCGCGGCGCCGCGAAAGCGCGATCAGAAATTTCGCGTCGCGCTTTCGCGCCCCGCGTCGTACGTGGATGTGCGGTGGAGGTGACGACTCGCCTCCCGATCAGACCAGGAGGCACCGTGATCCGTTCGATGTTGGCAGCACCCGTGACAGTCACACCGAGCTCGTCGGGGATGCCAGGTTCCGCGCTACTGCAGCAGATGCTCGGTTGGTTGGCACAGCTGGCGCTGTGGGGCTCGCTTGCCAGCATCCTCGTCGGGGCCGCGGTCTACGGCCTGGCGCAGAACGCCGGCAGCTACAGCAACGCCTTCCGGGGCAAGCAACTTGTCGCCGCTGGGGCGATCGGCGCCATCCTCGCCGGGCTCGCACCGACTGCCGTGAACATGCTCTTCAGCGCCGCGGGCAAGTAGTGACGCAGCGCAACACCACGCCCTCCGGTGGCCGGTCGGACCGCAGGCGCGCGGCGTACGTCTCTGTCGCTGCGTTCTTGTTGGGACTGGCCGCTGGAGGCGTCCATCGCGGCGGCGGCTC